>JAYVFX010000026.1:0-4035 GCA_043772795.1 Deltaproteobacteria bacterium | reverse complement strand
TACCGATGGATCACACCCCTCCTATCGGTCAATCTCGCCAACACCCTGACGACGGCTCAACGTACGGATAACCTCGATGTCCCGGATAGCATACGAGTCGATGCGCACATTACAGCGATAATGAGCGACGCGACCGTGGCGATGGCTATTCTCCAAGGGACCGACATCACTGACGCCGCTCCGTCGACGACGGCTTCTCCGGGCTTCAACCTGAGTAATCAGGTTGCAGCCGGCTTCGACTCGTCGGATCTGACGATCACGGTGAACGCGCGAGCGTTAGCCGCTCGAGGTAGTGTCGCTACGGTCGACGCCTATCGCGTCGTCACAAAAGGATTCACATGGTCGAGACGCTAAAAGCTGAACCCCACAGCGGTTCCGACGAAGTCCATCCCGGCGTTGCGGTCCCCGAGATGGGCGTTGGACTCATGCAGGTACTCAAGGCCGAGGTGGACAGCTTCGTAGCGAGCAAGCACGTGCAGGCTCAAGGCGAAGTTCATGCGCGATTGGGATTCCGGTACGTGTTCGGCGAGCATCGCCCCACCAGCCTTCGGGATCAGCGAGAGCGACCACGGGCCTTCGTCGTAGACCGGGATCCCGTATTGGGCTTGCAGCGTCCCGATATTCGGGCTCGCTTTTAGATCAAGACCGGGGCCTCGATCGCACGTCATCGCCTGAACATAGGGCGTCTCGAAGTCGGTGACGTGCGCGGCGTTGGGGTGCAAGGTGAACAGATACCCGAGTAAGAGAATTGGCGCGAAACACATGGTGCGCTCCGTGGTAGAATGAATGCGGGGCGCATTATAATTACTCACCATGAAAAAGTCAACGAGGTCCCATGACACAACGGATAGACATTCCTCTTAAGCGCGAGGAATAATGCCCTATTACCTCACCTCATTTATTGGCTCTGGGACCGTTCCTAATCCATGTCGTGCCATTGGCACGGACGATCCTGGCTCGCGTATTATTGACTTACGCAAGGACGGCGGGGCGACGTTTGACGGGGCAGGGTTTAATCAAGTACTGCTCTATAGTCCATCAGCAGTCGTGGACGCTGGCGTTACGCAGTTCGCAGATGCTCCAGGCGAGAATCTCTCAGTGGGTATACGTGCCATAATTGCCGCCCGTCTAGGCATCACGATTAGTTTCTCGCGGCTTGACGATATCATCGCGGAGATGCTGCTTCGCCCACCATTGAATGGGTGGAAGAAATTACGCCCCCCGTACCAGCTTCATCTTGGTGACCTTGCGCCGGTGTATGCAGATATCCCACAAGCCGCCAGTTACACAGAAACATGGAGCACAGGCGATAACGCCTCGCTTACCTCGTCATTGGCATGGACGGAGTTCACTGGCACGGAGTGGGCCATTGCCTCGAATATGGCTCGGTGTACAGGTCCAGCGGCTGGCCTCGCAGAAGCAAGAGCTGACGCCGACGTATCAACTGTAGATCATAAAGTGCAAGCCACGCTGGTTTCGCGTACCTATGTCGGAGGCGAGCATGATGCATGGGTATTCTGCCGCAAGGCCAATGACGCCGTTCGGAACTATTACTATTTTGCGGCAATACATACAGCAGCAGGCAGTCTGAAATGGCAGCTTGGTAAGGCGGTCGCTGGCACGAATACGATGCTGGCGGAAAATGCCACTGATCCGGTAGACGGCGATGTCATGCTGGTCAAGGCCGCAGGTAGTTCGATTAGTGGGATATTTAATGCAACAGTGGTTGGGCCTGTGACTGATACAGCAATTACAGGCAATACGCGAGGTGGGATTACTCAGTATTCAGAAAACATTGGGAACATCGCTGATTTTGATGCCTGGTCGATCGCCGACCTGGGTGCAGACGCCACAAGAACTTTGATGACAGTCAGTTCACCTTTGCGCTGGTAGGAGATCGGTATGCGTCATTCTATTGCAGGGAAATCAACAGTAGTCGGAACCACGCTGCGAGCTGGAGCTTCGCTATTTGGCATTGCGACGGTTGGGGCCAAGATTCGAGAGGTTGGGGTGTTCAACACCACAGCCACCTCGTTTTATGCGTCCTTGTGCCGATTCACGAATGCGACGGGTGTGGGCGCAGGACTCACAGAAGTAGACTACGACGCGGCCAACCCTGCGCTGTGTACCGGCTTTGCTGGGCATACCGTCGATGGAGCAGTCGGCGGTAACTTTCGCTATGCCGTGATAGGAGCCGCAATAGGGTCTGGTGTGATCTGGACCTTTGGAGACTCAGGGTTGCTCGTAGCAGTAGGTACGGCGAACGGGTTCGGGATCATTTGTCCAGAGGGCACTGGGCAGATCTTTACCTACCACATTGATTGGGACGAGTAGACCATGGCAGACACAAAGATCAGTGCATTAGCAGCGGCTTCAGCGGTACTTGACGCCAATGAGTTTGCCATTAATGAAGCGGGTACATCCAAGAAGGTCACTGGGACACAAATTCGATTGTTTGTGCATGTGCGGCCCTACGCACGCGGATCGTTCACGGTGCCGACTGGGAACTATTCCATCATGGCGAAAACGTTAGAACTCACCACGTCCCAACGATGCACCATCGAAGGTACTGGGCAGCTCAGGCTTATTTAATAAGGAGGCCGTATGGCAGAGATTCTTCTCGACGAACAAAGTACCGCAATCAGTCCTAGTACAGGGAAGACGGTCATCTATTCTGACTCCACAACATCAAAGCTCACGTATCGTGACGATGCAGGAAATTGCTTTACGATTCCTGGCAGGATAGACAATTTTACGAACGCGTCACAGACAGGCTTTGCGGCGGATCAATACCTCGTGGGGTCCAACCTCGCCGTACCACCACACAAACTCCAAGTCGGCACTTCGTTCACCTGGATTTTCGATGTGACGAAGACCGGTGCTGGCGTGGCTACACCGATCATCCAAATTCGAGTGGGTACCGCAGGATCAGTAGCCGACACCTCTCGCGTGACGTTTACCTTACCTGCCCAAACAGCCGTTGCTGATGTCGGTCTGTTCATCATTACAGCAGTCATTCGTAACATTGGAGCCTCGGGCGTGATGGTGGGCGTACTCAATATGACGCACAACGTGCCAGCGGGCATCACAGGGCTTTCGACCAGCATTTCTCCAAACATCGTCACGGTCTCCGGCGCGTTTGATACGACCGTCGCCAATTTGATTGTGGGCCTTTCAGTCAACGGCGGGGCTTCTGCCGCCTGGACAACCCAGATGGTGCAGTCGAGCATGTTTCTGATCTAGGGATATTATGGCTGATCGGTATCTCATCGAAACCAGTGCCACAGACGGCTATCTCTTAGAGGATGGCTCAGGCGTGCTGTTGATGGAGGAGTTTACGTTGCGGGACATCGAGTTAATCACTGCGGCTGTAGCACCACCAACTCGTCGAGAGAACTAATGGCACAGCGACAAACCCCGTCATTGACCATGCCGACTCGCCAGCTCAGGCCCTCCATCGTTGGTGGGATGGTGCCTACTGAAACAGATGTCTTCATTGCCCTGCTCCATCGTATTGAGATTGGTATGGTAGCTGGCACGGCTTCAGGAATGAACGGAGTACTCGAAACATGAGAATCCCATCTGGCAAAACAGACCAGATCATCTACTTCGTAGCGGTGGATAGCACGGACCTCAAGACCCGCAAGACGGGCTTGACCACCTTTACCGTCTATCGCTCACGCAATGGCGGCGTGGCGACGATCTACACCACGCCCACGGTGGCAGAACTCTCCGCCGCCAATATGCCAGGAGTCTATTCACTCGCTCTCGACGAGGACACGACCATTGGGGCGTCGTCGGATTCTGAAGAGTACTGTGTCCATATCACCCAAGCGGCAATGGCCCCAGTGACGAGAGTCATTGAACTCTATCGCCGGGATACGACTTCGGGGCGCACACTCGCGGTTGATGCGAGCAGCCGTGCTCTGGCGGATCTTGACACCATCAAAACGAATCCCGTCGTGAATGCGGGGACGGTGACGTTCCCCACCACAGCGACCTTAGCCAGCACCACGAACATTACCGCAGGCACCA
>JAYVFX010000025.1:0-5833 GCA_043772795.1 Deltaproteobacteria bacterium | reverse complement strand
AAGCCAATGCCACGCTTCTGGGCGGCGTTCATATACTCTGGGAATGTTGTCCAGTCCCAGGTGACGCCTTTGGCCAATACGTCAAACGGGATCGACTCAACGTTGACAAGATCCCATGCGGCGATCTCGCGAGCTTCGGGGCGGCATGGGGCAAGCCCGACACCACAATTGCCCATGACTAGGCTGGTCACGCCATGCCAGGACGAGCAGGTAAACAAAGGATCCCAACAAATCTGTGCATCGTAATGCGTGTGCGGGTCAACAAAACCGGGCGTGACAACGAGGTCCGAGGCGTCGATGACGCGTTTCGCACCTTCGGTGACTTTCCCAATGGCGGCAATTTTCCCTCCGGAAATCGCTACGTCTGCGTGCTGACGCGGCGCACCAGTACCATCGACTACCGTCCCGTTTTTAATAAGTACATCATATGACATTGTGTCTTCCTCCTTTTCGGATGGCAGCATATCTACTGCCTAGCCTATCTCTAATTCTGTTCTATGGGAAGAGTTGCTTAAAGGGCCGCTGCAGGAACGACAAGGCTCTCGGCCAACCGTTCGATTTCCCTTGGTAACCCTTTCGCATCTTCCACAATCGCTCCGACAATCACCTGTTCGGCTCCCGCATCTCGGTAGCGTTTAAGCGCGTCTACATCAATCGGAGCGCCGATTCCGGGTGAAACGGTAAATGACAGTTGCACCGCACTTCGTCCCACTGCATGCGCATACTGCTTGATGCGAGCAATGCGTACCCGTGCTTCATCCGGCGAGGTGTTAAATCCGAACCAGCCGTCTCCTACTTCGCCGACACGCTTCAGCGCAGGATTACTTTCGCCACCGAAGATGATCGGTGGATGGGGTTTTTGCACTGGTTTGGGATACATTCGCACTTGTCCGAAGCGACAAAACTCACCGGCAAATTCTGGTTTGTCGTCTGTCCACAGCAGTTTCATTGCTTGGAGATATTCACGCGTACGATCAGCACGGCGCTCCCACGGTACCCCAACCGCAGCGAATTCTTCAGCCAGCCAACCAATGCCGACACCAAAGTCGAACCGCCCTTTAGAAAGTTTATCCAAGCTAGCAACTATCTTGGCGAGAACAACTGGGTTGTGTTCTGGAAGCAAGCAGATCCCAGTTCCTAAGCGAATACGCTTACTGTGGGCAGCCGCGAAGGTGAGTGCCGAGAACGGATCCAGGAAGTCTAATTGTGTTGGTAGCGCGAAGCGTCCATCGGTTGAATACGGATACTTCGAGGCATACTGATCCACAAGAACAACGTGTTCCGGAGCCCAGAGTGAATAAAACCCACACTGTTCAGCCGTCTGCGCCATCACGGCAATTGCGTCTGGATCAGCTCCTGGGCCGACACCAGCACCAATCAGTCCGATTTTCACAAACACCCCCTCCTTGGTCGAAGTACTAGGTGAGACTGTACTACAATCACTTTCCTTGGTGCAAGAGAAGCAGATTGACCGTTGTTAGGCTGGACGAAGAGTCGCAGACTGCGCTTGCACCTCTTAGGTGATGACGATAGTCATTGACTGTGATTCTTCTGAGTACGTGAGGGACATCGGTATGGATGCTGCGTCGATCAACAATGAGAAACCGCCTTATGGGGTAGGCGACGCCTCGTTCCGCGCTGCTGGGGGAGAACGAGGCATTCGTCGCTTGGTTGATGATTTCTACGACCAGATGGACAGTTTGTCAGAAGCGAGCACTATTCGAGCAATGCACCCTGCTGACCTCGAAGTCTCGCGCGACAAACTTGCCCGTTTCCTTTGCGGTTGGTTGGGAGGTCCTAAGCTTTTTCAGCAAAAATATGGCCCGATCACGATACCGAGAGCACACAGCCATTTGCCGATCGGTCGAACGGAACGAGATACTTGGTTGTTGTGTATGAGCAAAGCGCTCGAACAGCAGCCCTATAGTTCGGACTTCAAGAAATATCTATTAGGGCAACTGGCTATTCCAGCAGAGCGTTGTCGTACCCGAGAGTAAGGGGCGAGTTACAAAGGAACACGATCAATCACAATACGTGATAGACGAAGGAGGAAAGAGATATGTCTTGGGATTTTGAGACCGATCCGGAATTTCAAAAGGAACTTGATTGGGTTGATACATTTGTTCGCGAGGAAGTCGAGCCGCTCGATCATATTCTTGGCAGCCCGTACGATGTTCATAACCCTCGTAATCAAAAGTTAGTTCGTCCGCTGCAAGCCAAAGTAAAGAAACGTAAGTTATGGGCGTGTCACCTGGGTCCAGAGTTGGGTGGGCCCGGTTATGGGCAACTCAAGCTTGGGCTGATGAACGAAATCTTAGGACGAGCACGGTTTGCGCCCGTAGTGTTTGGTACACAAGCGCCCGATACTGGCAACTCGGAGATCCTTGCTCATTACGGGACCCCTGAGCAGAAAAAAAAGTATCTTGAGCCGTTGCTGAATAACGAGATTGTCTCGTGCTTTTCGATGACAGAACCCCAAGCCGGTGCCGACCCCAAGATGTTCAAATGCAAAGCTGAACTCAAAGGTGACTTCTGGATGATCAACGGCGAGAAGTGGTTCTCATCAAACGCACGCTTTTCCTCGTTTCTCATCGCGATGGTCGTGACCGATCCAGACGCGCCGCCGTATCAAAAGATGTCAATGTTCCTGGTGCCAACTGATGCGCCAGGAGTAAACATCCTTCGCAACGTTGGACTCGGTACCGAGCATGGCGATGAGGGTGAGCATGCCTATATTCGCTATGAAGATGTGCGCGTACCACGCGAAAACCTCCTCGGACAGCGTGGTCAGGGATTTGAAGTCGCACAGACACGTTTGGGTGGTGGACGTATTCATCATGCGATGCGCACGATGGGACAGGTGAAGAAAGCGTTCGATATGATGTGTGAACGCGTGCTGTCGCGTGAGACGCAGGGGGAAGTATTGGCGAACAAACAGATGGTACAAGAGCAGATTGCTGATTCGTGGATTGAGATGGAGCAATTTCGCTTGCTCGTACTACGCACGGCCTGGCGGATCGACAAGTACAAAGACTACCGCAAAGTTCGTAAAGATATTGCCGCAATCAAAGCGCTGATGCCCAAGGTGTACCACGATGTCGTGTATCGCGCCCTGCGTTTGCATGGTTCACTCGGGCTCTCAAATGAGATGCCGTTTTCTGCGCAAATGGTTGAATCGTTCATGACCAGTCTCGCTGATGGTCCAACGGAAGTGCATAAGGTCACCGTCGCCCGCCAGGTGCTGCGTGAGTACAAAGCAAATCCAGACTTGTTTCCTTCTGGACATCTGATCTCTCTACGAGAAAAGGCGATTCAGAAGTACGGGGAGTTGTTGGAAAAGGAAGTAGGGAATCTTTAAGGAGTAAGGGGTAGAATTCTTCCCCCACAGATTGGACTGGGCAAGACGGGTCTTGCCCAGTCCAATCTGTGAAAGGTAGAGAATTACCCCACCTTCGCGCTTTGCCCGCCATCAACAGGAAGAATCACGCCAGTGACAAACTGGGCCTCGTCGGACACAAGAAACAGTGAAGCATGAGCGATATCCCAACCAGTGCCCATCTTCGCACCGAGCGGGACAATCGCATCGCGTTCTTTCCTCAATTGCTCTTTGGCAATGCCACGCGCTTTAGAGATTCCCTCGATTGCCATTGGCGTATCCATGAGTCCCGGCATGATGCAGTTGACGCGGATACCATACTTGGCATTAGAGAGCGCAAGCTGGTTGGTAATGGCGTTCACCCCAGCCTTCGAGGTCTTATACGCAAGGATTCCCACGTTACATACCGCAGCAATTGAAGAGATATTGAGAATCGCACCACTCCCTTGTCCGCGCATAATCGGAATAACGTGCTTGCACGGCATGATGACACTCTTCATGTTCACACTGAGGATACGGTCCCAGGCTTCCTCAGTCACTTGGTTCAGTCCACCGTCGTTGTCGCCAATGCCGACATTGTTGTGGAGAATGTCGATGCGGCCAAAGCGCTGGACGCAGGCATCAGCCATCTTTTTGCAGTCATCACCTTTTATCGCATCTGCTTGAAAGGGGGTGGCTTCACCACCTTCCTTGGCAATCATGGCACAGGTATCCTCGGCAGAATCGAGACGGTGGTCCACGACGAACACCTTTGCTCCTTCGCGGGCATAGAGAATCGCACTGGCCCGTCCATTGCCAATGGTCTCACCAGGAGTTTGGCCTGCACCAACGACGATGGCGATTTTTCCTTTGAGTCGATCGGACATAAGAACCTCCAAGAAAGGAAAGCGTAAAACGTGATGCGTAAAACGTAAATATATAAAACGTAAAAGGAGGCGAGGTGGTTACTCGTTACGTCTTACGTTTTACGTGTTTTCAAACGACGTCGTCAGTCCTGCATCAAGCTGCACACCTAGTGTGTTGAGTGCCATCGACACAAGATTATACTGCCCAACGGCAAAAACGATATCCATCAACTGTTGCGTGTTGTAGTGCTTGCTAAGGCCTTGCCAGGTCGCATCAGTGATGCACGCATCTTTATATAGTTCGTCGGTCGCTTTGAGCAGCAGCGTGTCTTTTTCACTCCAGCCTTTAGCGGAGTGGCCGACCTTGATTCGATGCACTTCGTCATCGGAGAGACCAGCCTGTTTGCCGATCCGGACATGCTGAGCCCACTCGTATTCGGCTTCACACAACCAGCCAATACGAAGGAAGAGCAACTCGCGCTCGCGAACTGGAAGCGTTGATTTGAACAACACATGGTTGGCGAATACCAACCATCGGCGCATGAGGTCAGGATGATGTGCGAGGGTCTTAAAGATGTTGGGCACTTCGCCCTGTCCAACTTTGATCTCACGGAGTGTTTCTTTGACTTTATCGCTCCATTGCGATTCGTCGATCGGGGCCACGCGGGGTTTGCTGAGTTTCATACAGGTACTCTCCTTTCTTACATCACGTTCCACGCAACACGCATCACGTTCTATGCGTATTTCTTCTTAAAATACGGAATCACATACTTCCCGAACAAATCGAATGTCGAGCGACTCTTCCCAACGTGCTCGTGTCTCGTTGTGAGGAATACCAAACCCGCCCAATTCTTGCACGGTAATTGAGCGCCCAGTTCCCATGTCCACCCGACCATGACTGAGAATATCGAGCGTCGCGACGCGCTCCGCGACCCGCACCGGATGATTGTAAGGAAACGGCAACAGCACAACGCCATGCCCAATGCGAATTTTCGACGTACGTTGGCTACCCGCGCCATACAGCACTTCTGGAGCTGAGGAATGGGCAAAGCCAGGATGGAAATGGTGCTCAACCGTCCAGAACGAGTCGAAGCCTGCTTGTTCGGCTGAGACGACTTGATCTAACACCTGGTGAAAGACCTGATACTCACGCTCACGGTGCTTGAGCGGGCTGGCAACCTGAATTTCATAGAAGATGCCAATGTCCACGGGATTCCTCCTTTCGTTGGTCGATGGTGTATCGTGTTATGCGTGAAGGAAGCAAGGGGTACGAAGATGAGAGGTTCCGATTTGAAAACGATTCAGCTATTTTTACTGATATGAGCAAGCTCAAAGATCAAGTTGAACATCTGATCGATGACTGGACCACGCATGCTAGCGCATTTGCGCGCACCGGTTTCTGGGGCACATACGGCGGAGCAGGCGGGATCTTGTTGGCCCGTAGCACTAGTCGGTTGCTGCTGGCGCAGCGCTCACAAAAAGTGCTACAGCCGGGAACGTGGGGGACGATTGGTGGTGCGATCGACCCAGGGGAGAATCCTGAAGAGGCGGTACTGCGTGAGGTGCGAGAAGAACTTGGCTTTCATTCTGCCGAAGCCGAACTGCATTTGTG
>JAYVFX010000024.1:0-1626 GCA_043772795.1 Deltaproteobacteria bacterium | reverse complement strand
CCGTAAGACTGAGGAGAAAAGTTGCGCCATCAGCGAGATGAAAGGACACACGCGGATCGTTGCCGAGATGGCGTCGAGCAATCGCCTGGACGTTCTCATCGTTGTCAACGGAAACAAGTGTCGCGGATTGATCCATGCCATCAAGAATCCACGCCGTGGAAAGCCCAGTGCCTGTGCCAAGTTCGAGGAATGCGCCTGCTGGTTTAGTTGCGGCGAGCGTTCGCAACAGACTCCCGGTTTGCGGCTCTGACGCCATCGGAAATCCCGAGGCTGCGGTCTCGTGGGAAATCGCGTGGCTCACACGGGGTTGCTTCAGATTCTGTATGTCATTCATGGTGATACTCCTCTCCATCACAGGCAACGTACGAAGAACAACGTCACTTCGCCTTCCTGTGCACCATCCACCATTCCGGATTCGGCAGCTACTGAAAATCACCGTGTTCCTCTCGCACGGGCCGATGCGTCAGCCGTCGAGCAAGAGGTGTCCTTCTCCCATTCGGGCTAGGGAACAATTTCATCTTTTGCATGCGAAGCCAACTCTTTGGAAAGCCGGGTAGTGATCTTCACCATGTCAGCCTCCGCACGATCGAAGCCGTACACTGCCAGCGGAAAGTTCAATGGCATTTGTCGTGCCCAAATAGCGTCATGCTGATCAGGCGGTAAGATCGCGACCGGATCACCGACTGCCACCCACCCAATTGGCACGGTGGCGCCAGTTGGAAGATGAGACTTAAGATGCACGACACCGTTGACCCGTACTTCCGATCCTTTGCCTAGTCGGGCTCCGTGAAAAATAGCTGCACCGGTCGCAATGAATACTTCATCTTCAACCGTACAACCAACGACATGGGTGTGTGGTCCAATCAGACAGTGATTACCGATGTGAGCGGAATGGCGTGTCGTGCTGCGCACGACGGCATTCTCTAGAACGATGCAACGCTCACCAATTTCGATCCGTCCACCTTCGGCAACAATTCTTGCGCCAAACAGCACGCGGGTATGTGCCCCGATAATCACATCGCCACACACAGTCGCATCCGGGGCCACCCACGCCGTACGATGCACGACCGGAGTTTTTCCCTCATGAGTGATAATCACACTGAGCCTTTCTCTGTCTTCAGTACGAGCGCAGAGCAATTCCCCACCGGTTTTTGATCTTCGTCACAAACCACACGTTATCGTGTTCCGTGAGAATACGCCCATCAGCTGCCCTTCGTGTATAGCGTACGCGGAAGTGCACCTTATCTGGACTCACAAGAATGGGCTCTTTCGCTTCATAGACCGTCTTCTCCCAACCGCTCTCACTCAATTTGTCGAAGAAGTCATCAGGTAACTGCCCAGACCTCTCCCACATGACATACTCCGCTCCAGAGAACAGCACATGGGGAAAATGCAAACGAGCATCCATACCGACAAGGTCTCGATTATTAAAACAGGCAGTGAAGCTATCTAAACACGCCTCTGCCGCCGCAACTATTGCGTCTGCGGACTCTTCATTTCCGACAGGGTGAAATAATTTTGCGTAATCAGTCATCTGGATTGCTGAAGGTAAACACCTTGCTCACCTGTCGCAACCAGTCTTCGTTCAAGGTGACGAAACCATAAAAAGAAGGATTTTTCTGGTTT
>JAYVFX010000023.1:0-15791 GCA_043772795.1 Deltaproteobacteria bacterium | reverse complement strand
TCCTTCTTACCAGAAGCGGCAGAAGAGATTGCCCGGATTGCTGCTACTGTCAACGAACGTACCGAGAATATAGGCGCACGTCGGTTACATACAGTGGTCGAACGTCTCCTCGAAGATCTCTCCTTCGATGGTCCTGAGCTCAGCGGCCACGAGATCACCATTGATGCACAGTATGTGAAGGACAAACTCGACGCGATTGTGAAGGATGAAGATTTAGCGCGGTATATCCTTTAGAAACTCCAATCCCGCAGAATCCGCTCTCGCAGCTGTTCGATCTCACCAGTCTTCTGGTCGTCGAGCTTGGCTTGCGATTCAAGAACTTGTTCGTTCATCCGGGTGAGACGACCGGCAAGGAGTTTTAACAAGGCAGCGCTGAATTTTTCTGCACCGGCGGAGTTCTTTTGTAGTTGCTGCGCGAGGTCCGGACCATCGAGACGAATCACCACAGTTTCTTGTTTGGCCTGTACACTGGCTCCGTACGCAGCCCCAGTAATCCATGAGAGTTCGCCAAGGAGAGCACCGTCGTTTAGCTGCGTAATGACGTGGGGCGCACCATCCTTGCCCTTCTTGCTGATTTCCACTTGCCCGCTCACAACGAAATAGAGCGAGCCGCCAGGATCGCCTTCGCGGCAGATGAATATCCCTGTCGAAAGACGTTGTTCGCTGGCAGTCGCGAACAGCTCGCGCAATTCAGTATCATTAAAATCCTGGAGAAGCGGAAACCGTTGTAGTCCAGTAAGATCCATCGCCGTTGTCTCCTGCATTACCAAACCTAGTTGTCGTACTCACCAAAAATCGACACCCAATTTCGTCTTACTGAATGCCGCGCATGACAGTTGCTTTCGCTACGCGGCCTAACCCCAATACATAAGCTGCGGTCCGCTGTGACACTTGATGCTTCTTGGCAAGCTGACTCACATCTTGATACGCTTTGGTCATCAAAGAGCGTAACTCGCCGTTCACTCTCTCAACATCCCAACGAAACTGTTGGATGTTCTGCACCCATTCAAAATAGGACACCGTTACCCCACCTGCGTTGGCGAGAATATCCGGTACAACAGGAATCTGCCGCCGCGCAAGGATCGCATCGCCTTCTGGCGTAGTCGGAGCATTAGCGGCTTCGACCACCACACCAGCAGGTAGCGCCTCAGCTCGCTCAGCAGTAAGTACACTACCAAGCGCGGCAGGAATAAAAATATCACAGGGAGTGGAGAACACCGCATCACCACTAATCGCCTCGGCTCCGGGAAACCCGGTAATACTGCCTTTGTTCGCTTTGGCATAGTCGAACAAAGCTGGGATTGGCAATCCTTCTGTACGCCGCAATCCGCCGGACACATCACTGATGGCAATCACTTTTGCTCCGGCCTGATGGAGAAACAACGCGGCAAACGAACCGACATTACCGAACCCCTGAATGACAACGCGCGCTCCTTGCAGTGGCCGCCCCAGCTCTGCCATGAGATCTGCGGTAATGAAGGCTACGCCGCGTCCGGTCGCTTCTTCACGTCCGACTGAGCCGTGGAGGTCGATCGGCTTTCCAGTCACCACTGCCGGAGAGAAGCCGTAAAAGCGCGAGTATTCATCCATCACCCACGCCATCACCTGCGCATTGGTATTCACATCAGGAGCAGGGATATCGACATTGGGGCCGATAATCTCGCGAATGTTGGCAATGAACTTCCGGGTCACCCGTTCGAGTTCACGAGAAGTGAGCTTCGCCGGGTCACAGTTAATTCCGCCTTTCGCACCACCATAAGGGATATTTACCACCGCAGTTTTCCATGTCATCAGCGACGCAAGCGCCGTGACATCCTCGGCATCGACGGTTGGATGGTAACGCAATCCGCCTTTCATCGGCCCCCGCGCGTCATTGTGCTGGATACGGTATCCGGAGAATGTCGCGACTTCGCCGTTATCCAGCTCAATCGCGACCTCAACCTTTACTTCCCGATTCGGGTTCAGCAACAGTTGCTCAATACGCTCTCCCAGCTCTAGGATTTTCGCGGCGCGGTGGATATTCTCGTTCACCATTGCCAGTTGACTCATATCTCCCTCATTTCCCCCCGCCCTGGCTTTCTTGGGTCAATTTCTGCAATCCATACGTTTCCAGGAGTTTATTCATATTAGTTGTTTTGATGTCCATCCCTGCCCCAGACAGCGGAAGGAGGATGATCTTCTTCCCGGCCAGTGCTTCAGCAATCTTCAGTTTCACCATCACCTCGCCACCGCTACCGGCAAGGGCTTTATTCATTTCGGTAATACCTTTTGCCTGTGCAGTCCCTTCTGCCTCAATTGCTTCGGCGATACGTTGCTGCTGCTGATAATAGGCGTCGGCTTCAATCTGTGCTTGCCGAAAACGGCCATCCACCTCGGCAACCATTTTATTCACCTCGCCTTTCGCCTCTTCCAGCTTCTTCAGATATTCCTCTTCTGCTGCTTTGGCGGCTGATTTATTCTGCTCAGCCACTTGGTCAGCGACTTTCCTCGCTTCAACAGCGTCTTGGTATGCCTCGTTAAAGCGATAGTCTTTGGTTGATACGCGCTCAACGACAACGCCATAGGGCTGGAGTATTTCATTCAGTATGGCTTTGACCTGTTCACTTTTCTCGTTACGTTTGTCGGCAACATAAAATTGTTCGGTCGTCAGCTCGCCAAAAACATCGCGCGTACGACTGCGGGCAACGGTGCGGATCACATTGTCTTTCAGCTCGGCATCGCTACCGGCAACAAACTGCAAGATCTGCGGCGCTTTTTGGGGATCGATGCGGTACGAGATAATCACGTCAAGACTAATATCGTTCCCGTCGATGGTCTTAAACAGCAAATCATCGCGGTGTGCCCGATCCCCACGCTTAGGATCAATCGTCATTTCGACATTTTGCAAGCGCGTATCGAAGGTATGCCAATCGTTAAAGATGGGAGAAAAAAAGTACGTCCCCCCGGGATCACGAACCACATCTTCAACTCCACGCTTGAGAAAAGGACTCCACTTCACAGTAACTACGCCAACCTCTGTCGGGCCAGTCGTGTGGGGGTAGGGGAAGAGAACGAGGAGAAGTAACAGAGCGACAAGAGTGACAAGAATTTTTACAGTCATATTTATCATGATTTCCGCCTGTCATTTCTTCACTCCAAGGAGTTTTAGGGTTTGTTCGAGGTTGAGGGGATTTACGCCATTAGCCCCATCGCTCGGCAGTATCACCACCTCCAAACCTTTATAGACCTCAGCCATCTTGAGTCCGACCATGCGATCAGACCCTGCACCTTGTAGGGCTTCGTTGCGCTGGTTGGTTTTCTTTGCTTCAGCAATCTGGATCAGCAGATCCGCCTCTGCTTTTTTCTTGCGTACGTAGAGATCGCGTTCAGCCTCTTTAGAGGTCACGTAGGCACGACCTTCTTGCAGTTTGATGTCAAAGGTGGCCTGCCCTTCTTGCACTACTTTTGTCACTTTCGCCGCCTCAGTTGCGGCCCGCCCTTCCGCCTGGTTTTTGAAGACTAATTGGTCTTTCAATTTCCTCTCTTCGATATTCTTCTGGATCTCTTTGGTGTAGCGAAAATACCGGACCATGACATGCTCTACGTGCAGACCATACTCAGTGAGGTCCTTATTCAGCATCTCTCTTGCGAGGTTGGCTTTGGCCACTCGTAGTGGACTATTATAGAATTCTTCTGTCGCTAACTCACCAAAAGTTTGCTTCAATACAGGCTCAACTTTGGGAACAATGCCACCGGTTTCGAAGGCCAGCCCAGGTCCGAGCTTGGTAAACACTTTATACGGATCAACAACCTTGTAGAGAATGCTCGCATCGACATCGACGAAGAATCCGTCAGAAGTCTGAATCCGTGCCGATTGGGTCACACTGGCCTTGCTTGCCGCTTCTTCCCGTGCCCCAGTGAGATCGAACACGCGAAGATCCTTGGGGAAGAGGTACATCGCCTCAAAGCCAAACGGTTTGATGACGAAATGAAAGCCGCTGTTATAGACCTGTTCGTGCACACCCTTCTTGATCAGACCAGGAATGATAGGAATACGAACGACCTTAATTCCGTATTCGTTGGGTCCCACGTAGGTGAAACACAAAAATCCCAGAATCTTCAGAGCGATAATAACACCGAGCACGGGACCAATGATCTTGCGAAAGAAACCACCTTGCAGAAACTGCCCTAACGCAGAGTCGCGGCTTAATTGGTTACGGAATTGTTCGAGGTCAATCACCGGACCTGAAGATTCGTCATCAGAAGAATCGCGACGAGCCATAGTACCTCCTTCCCCAAAATGGAGAGTTTGCATCCTATCACAAAAAGGAAAGTCCGCTGAAAAGTCGTAGCGAATAGGGAGGACTGGGTCCTACGCCGCTCGAACCTCATTATTACTACTGATTCCGAAACGGTCCGTCACGCAGTTCGACGAAGGCTTTGGACCTTCGCTACTCTCTCCATTGTGACGTACTCGTATGACATAACTCCCCCCTTTTTTCATCAATGTTAAAAAAATGCCACAACAATCGTCTTTATCTGCGTTTCTCTCTTCAATTTCAATTTTTTATGACATTCTGTCAAATTTTCGACGCTAAATATCGTAAAGTTATGGAGTCTGGGTTAGTTCTCTCCTCATTCTTCCCTCTACAATAAACATTTATCTTTACAAATTAACCACTTATGAAAATTGTGTTACTGTCGCCGATTTTGGCACTACAATTGCTAGTATCTTTAGTAATTGTGGAGGTCCTTAAGAATGAAAAAGAAGCATGAAAACGTTACCCTCATCGACCTGGTCCAGAGCATCAACCAATGTACAGAGAGTGATGAGGAAGTGGTAGCAACGGTTGCTCATCTTATTAACAGTGGCAAGGTGCAACTACATAGCAAATCATCTCGAGTAAAGGTGTCCTGGTCATCTCCCTTAGATGTCTTCCCGGCATGGGCACGCCCTAAGTTCCCTCCAGCACCGCCGGAACCAGCGCTGGCCGCGTAAACAACGCAATTTTTGTTTGTGTCCCTGGCTATGGCTGAGCGGATGTTTTCTCCTCCTTATCATTGCGCTTGGTCATAGCTTCTCCCTCCTCATTCGTTCCTACGAATCACACACTTTCGGCTCTCCGCAGTGTCAGCTCAACGCATTCAGGCCGGGCAGCAAATCGTACGCGCCAGGTATAGCCAATGCCTCGGCTGACAAAGACCCATCCACTACCACGCGCAGTCAACCCACCCCAATAGCGTCGATCTGAGGTCATCGTTAACAGTGGGGGAAACGGGGGAATACGTACTTGTCCTCCATGCGTATGTCCACAGAGCACGAGATCCTCATTCTGTTCTGGGAGGAATGGCACCACATCCGGGTTGTGACACAATACGATCCGTGGAAGTGCGGAAGAAGCGGTATGCAGGAATGAAACAGACGCGCCTCCACTCCACAACTCATCAACACCATAGAGCAACAACCGGCTCCGCCCCGCTGTAATCTCGACCTCCTCATTCCGCAGCACCGTAATACCTGCACGTTCCAGTGCAGTAATGACGACCTGCTCAACTCCAGGTATCCCGGCGTCCCCAGGCCCATTCACCGCGTAGTCATGGTTACCAAGGACAGCAAAGACACCGTGGGGAGCACGGAGATCCTGCAACACATTTGTGAGTCCGTCGGCATCGCTCGGTTTACTGTGGATAAAATCCCCGGTGAGAACAATCGTGTCAGGAGCAAGACTCTGTACCGTTGTTGTAACACGGCGCAGAAACCAGGCTGGCACTTCGGATCCCATATGCAAATCGCTGAGATGCATAATCCGAAAACCGTCCAGACCGAGAGGAAGATTAGGCAACGGGATCGTCAGTCGTTTGACTCTTAACCATGTTGGTTCGATGAGGGACATATACGCGCCTAGCCCAGGAAGCCCCACGAGCAAAAGAGCAGACAGTACCCGATGTGCCACTGGGGATCGTGCGAATGCGGCCGAAATGGTACGCAACCTCATGTGCCGCCGTGATGCTGGTGGGACAATAAGCGTATCCAGCGCCTCAGAAGTGACAGCCCGATTCTTCAACACAGAGCCCGTCATGTTGACTTCCCCTTTCACCCTTCTTTCACTGCCCTAGTAGCACATCGGCAAGGAGGCAGAATTCTTTGGTTACCATACACGACCTACCTCTGGTCAGACGCACATACGTCCCATATGGTAAGGCATTATTAGCTGCACACATTAGAGAATTAAATCAAGGAGAGTGCTCATGGCTATGGTCTGCACAGAGAGATCGCGTCAACTCCCACCCGCTATCGGCCCTGAAGGATATGCTGCTCGGCGGGAGATATTTGTCAAACAGATGAGTACTTCGAGCGTGGCCATTTTTCCGGCTGCCCTATCTTCGATTCGTTCCCATGACACCGAGTATCGCTATCGACAGGACAATGACTTCTTTTATTTGACTGGCTTTCCTGAACCTGAAGCTCTGTGCCTTCTCTCTCCCCAACATGAGACCGAACGTTACATTCTTTTCGTACGCCCGCGCGACAAAGAAAAAGAAACCTGGACAGGAAAGCGATTCGGTGTGGAAGGCGCTCAGGAGATCTTTGGCGCCGATGCGGCCTACACGATGGATAAAGTTGACGAGATCTTACCGCAGCATCTTCTGCAAGCCGAGAACGTGTACTACGCTTTTGGCCGCGACGATCAGCTCAACAATAAGATTGTTACTTCGATGAATCAGAGCCGCATGCAGCGCCAACGCAACGGACGCGGCCCAGTCTCTGTCATCGACCCAGGCAGTATTCTCCACGAGATGCGCTTGTTCAAATCTGCTGAGGAACTTGCCCTGATGCGACAAGCGGTAACTGCCTCTACGGCAGCTCACCACGCCGCCATGACACAGACGCAACCGGGCATGTATGAATACGAAATCGAGGCATTGTTGGAATTTCATTTTCGCCGGTTGGGAGCAGCCGGGCCAGCCTATGCCTCAATTGTCGCCTCCGGTGCCAATGCCACCATCCTGCACTACATCATCAACGACAAGCAGATGCAGGATGGCGACTTGCTATTGATTGATGCAGCGGCAGAATATGCCAACTACTGTTCAGATGTGACACGAACGTTTCCGGTCGGCTCTCATTTTTCTTCTCCGCAACGGGACATCTACGACCTTGTTTTGACTGCGCAGAAAGAAGCGATTGCCATGACCAAACCAGGAGTGAAATTTGATGACGTCCACGCCCGGGCAACCGAAATCTTGGTTGATGGGTTACGGGGATTTGGGCTTCTAAGTGGCGACACTAAGGAGATCATCGAAAAAGGGGATCACCGCAAGTTCTACATGCATCGCACTAGTCACTGGCTTGGCATGGATGTGCATGATGTCGGTAAGTATAAACTTGGCGACGATTCGCGGATTCTTCAGCCAGGTATGATACTCACCGTTGAACCTGGCATCTACATTGCCGAAGATGCTGAAGGAGTTGACGACCGCTATCGTGGCATCGGCGTTCGCATTGAGGACGATGTGTTAGTCACCGCAGACGGCCATGAAGTCTTGACCAAAGAGATCCCTAAAGAAGTGAGTGACCTTGAAGTGTTACGGAGGACGGCACAATGAGGAGGAGTTATCGCTGGGTTGTGGTGTTGAGCGGATTTGTCATCCTGGGAAGCAATGGTTGTAGCGTCAAGCAACAACAAGATGTTCTAGCGGGGGTTGGCACATTGATCCCCGGTAGTAGAAATTCCATGATCTACCCGGAGTCGTCAAACGTAGCACCTCAAGGGAATGGAGCACCTACCTCGACACAAGCAGTTACGGGCTCGACACCAACAGCCACCATCTCCCCCACTCCACTTTCTCCACCTGCGCCACGTAACGACTTAGGAGCAACCGACGCACAGTTAGTTTTGCAAACGATGCAGCGTGCAATGAAGGATAATCCCAAACCGTTCATCGAGTGTCTAGATGAAAGCGCGTGTCGCAGTGCCCTAACAACGCATCTCATTCGCTTGCAGAAACTCGCCGGGGAAACACTTGAATTACCACCAGTCTATGATCGCTATGATTTGAAACGAGGGAAAGAGTGAGAAAAGGCTGTAGGCTATAGGCCGCAGGCTGAAGGGGAGAGCAGTTCTCTCTAAACCAAGACCCGTAGGGCGGGCTGTGCCCGCCAACGCCGTAAGATCAAACAACTCCGCACTCCGAACCTTCTCACGTCGGCTTGTTCGCGTGCTTCTGCAAATACTCCAGGATCGTCTGCTTCTCATCGGCTTGTAATGGCGGGACCCGACGGCGGAGCATTTCTTGCTCCATGCGATCGACCATATACCCCCACATTTCTGCTGTCAGGGTTTGTGGCGCATGGAGCCGATGGCACGCTGAACAGCGCTGACGGTAGAGCTGGGCGGCTGGGGAGTCAGGTTCTGGCAGCGAGGAATCACAGCTACTGACGAACACAGCAATCACTACGCTAAATATCCACCTTCCCCCTCGCATCACCGCCCCTTTCACCCTGTGTTCTGACTAAGATTTATCGCACGAAGAAATCTTCCCGGCACACTGCTTCTTGACCAGGGATATCCTCAATCAGGACTTCGATAGTTTGAATGCTGGATCCTCGCACCTCACGTAGTCGCTCCCGTAGCCGGGCAACGAGATACTGCGCAATCTCCTCTGAAGAAGAATGAACGATTGGTAAGAAGCACACATCTCCGCGCGGAAAAACAAAATACGCTCCGTCTTCACAATGAACAGTCACTTGCGTGGCACTTTCTTCAATAACGAGGCAATCGCTTTGTTGCGGAAGTAACGTGCAAAAATGGAGTCGCGCGACCTCTTCTTCCGCGATTTTCTTGAGGGCAAGGAAGTCCACTACATAGCCATCAGCACCAACCGGGCCGCTCACCATCACACGCGCTTGATATGTATGGCCATGCAACGGTTCGCGAAAACCACGGAAGGCAATAAAGTGCGCTGCGGTGAAGTGCAACTGCTCTTTGCCAATCGCAACTGAGAAAAATGCCATATCTCCCCCCTGCCGTAACGAATGCGCGTACGTTTCAGACATAGGTATCGTTCGACTCCTATGGAAACTTTAGTACATCTCTTTCGCTGCCCCTGTCAGTAGGAACGTGTGCAGTCCGCTACGTATCAATCGCTCTTCTCTCACTCCGAACTCTTTTCCGTACGTTTCAGCCGACAGGCTCGTCGCCGCGAAAAACCGCGAGGTCTCTTCTGGGATTTCTTGTCGCAGGCGGTTTTGCAAAAGCATGGCCAACTCGGGGTCCTCACTCATCGGAACAAGAAGATCTCGAACGTTAACACCATGGACCCCACCCAACAGGCAAGAAAGAAAGTAGGACAGTTGGTCCTCGTTTGGCTTTCGCTTCCAAGTCTCACTCGTATTCATCACTGCTCGTACACCTGTCTGTTGTCGCACAGAGACAACATCTTCAGAGCCTGTCCCTTCGAAACCAGGAGCGAGAAAAATAAGGGCGTATCCTCCCTCGGCCAGACGTACGGGGTGTGGAATATAGTGTGGCGAAGTAAAGCCGGTTCGTACGAACAACTCACGACGATACATAACGGGGTCGTACTCAACCCTCGCCTGAATTTCCCACAAAAAGTCAGCAAGCCGCTGCTTCTCTCTGCGCGCGAACTCTGCCAACCACTGCATTGCTTCGGGACTATACCCTTCGCGTTTCACGAGGCGAGAGAAGTCATCAAGGGCCACAGTCAGCGCAAGAGTTTCCACCTCACCATTTGGAGACGCCGATGGCGACACGCGCCACCCTTCAAGTGGGAACTGTTGCGTTTCAATGTCAGTCGCAAACCGATCACCATACCGAGACAGTTTGGCAAATCCGCGCCTACACCGTTTGAGCGCGACGACGTAGGCATCCGTCACCTGCAACGTCCCTGAAAACGCGAGCCCGCGGCCACTCATCAGTGACCCATGTCCAAGGACCGTGACCTCCATAACAAAAGCTTAAGCAAAGTGCGGTAAAATTGATTTTCCGTAGATCTCGATTTGCGGAAGAATGTCTTCCGTTGGACAAGAAGGACGGAGCACGAACTTCACACAACCGGCCTCAACAAAACTGTGGAGTTTCTCAATGCACTCCTGAACCGATCCGACGATGCAGCGGGCGGCAACCGCTTCAGGCGACATGTTCAAACCTTGGAGGAACGGAGCAACCTTCTGCCACGCCCGCTCGCGGTTATCATCAATATAGGTCAACAACAGCACTCCGGCTTCACGCGGGTTCACTTTACGACCTGCCTCTTCACCAAAGGCCATCAACTTATCCATATCAACCTTGAATTCGGCTGGCGTTGTGAGAGCGGGGAACCAACCATCACCAAGTCGTACGACGCGTTTCAGAATGGCATCGCTTTTTCCACCAATCCAGATATCCAGTGAACCTTTACGTGGTTTTGGTTCAATGTTCACGTTCTCAAACTGATAAAACTTGCCGTGATGGGTAACGTTCGATTCCGTCCATAATTTACGCAGAATCTCAATTCCCTCATCAAGTCGTTTCCCACGATCTTGCGGAGGAACTCCGCACGCTTCCAGGTCGCGCAGATCACTGCCAGAACCGACTGCCATCACCATACGCCCGTCAGAAATGTAGTCGAGGGTTGCGTAGGTCTTCGCGACTTGGACCGGGTTCCGTGCCGGAAGCGTCAACACACTCGGTCCCATTTTCAGTCGTTTAGTGCGTGCCGCGACCATGGCAAAGAGACAGGTAATATCGAGTGTGGGGTTACGAGTCACGATGTGATCCGAGAGCCAGAACGAATCGAGTCCCACCGCTTCTGCTTGTTCTGCACTACGACAGATCAGTTCAGGTTCTGGTAATCCGTACTTCCATTGACCGAAACCAATACCGATTTTGACGCCGCTCATAATACCTCCTGCAACTACAAGCTGTACCGTTTCCCCATCCTTGAGAAATTGGTGATTGCGGATTGACGATTGCGGATTGAAAAAGTTCCTTATTCTACAATCTACAATCCACAATGGAACTACTGCATAGGCGAACACGCCGCAGGAATCAGAATCTTGTTACTCTGTTTCACTAGAAACTCCCGGGTATTCGGTGGCCACGTAGGCAGTTTCATCGATTCGGCCCGGACGCGGTCCCGCTCTCCAAAGCTCGGATACGCCCACACATGGACGAACTTGTTCAGCTCACCAATGTCGCTGTACCAACACGCAGCTAAGGGTGAGAGCTTTGTACGATCAGGGATCGCCTTCTCCCATCGCTTCAAAACTTCTGGCATCGCCCCGGCTTGGTAAATATAGGTACGCATCTCATAGACACCACCAAGCTTACGATTGCCCAGTGGCTCCATAAATGAGGTCGGCAGGAAAATCTCCGACTCCATCGTTTCGATAAACTCCGCGAGCTTTGGTGGCCAATTGGGATCTTTCATGGCTTGACCACGCAGTTCATTACGCTGGTCGAGTGATTCATACGACCAGACGTGCACGATCTGATTGAGTGGTCCGATTTCGGTATGCCACAGGGCACCAAGCTTCGAGTATTTCTCGCGGTGCGGTAACGCTTCAGCAAAGCGTTTCTCGACTTCTGGAATTGAGCCAGGTCGTAAATTATAGGTTCGCACTTCGTAGATCATGGTATCCCTCCTTCACACAATGTTTTGTGTCTTCCTCCGGAAGACTAGCGACAGTCGTGTCACGACTCGACAAATCCACAATTCCCACAATAGAGCTTGTTGCGAATGCGCCGTCCTGCAAAGATGTTACACAAGGGGCAAAACAGTAATGCCTCTTGCCGCAATTGCACTTCTCCATTGCTCTTTCGTTCTATCGTTGTCGCTTTCTGCCTTTCCTCTCTTACGCTTTCCATACTGCACCTCCCTCATCCTCATTGATCGCAGCACAGACAGCTTAGCGCCCATGAAAACTCGGCTGACGTTTTTCCATAAATGCGCGCACTCCCTCTTTGTGATCTTCTGTCTCTCCACAGCGCACATGAGTTTCTGCCTCACGGTCCAGCATCGTACGAAAGTCAACCGTAGTCGACGCATTGATATTCGCCTTCATGTAACGATAACTCGTTAACGGACCGGACGCGATGCGTTCAGCAATTGCCATCGCTTCATCCCACAACTTCTCATGTGGAAATACACGATTGACGAGATTCAGCTGCTGCGCCTCGGCTGCGGTAATCATGTCTGGCAAGAAGAAAAGTTCTTTCGCCTTGGCTTGTCCAACTAAACGCGTCAGTTGCCAAGTTGTCCCATAGTCACCACCATAGCCGACACGGGCATACGCAGTACCGAAGCGCGCTTGATCTGAAGCAATACGCAGGTCACATGACATGGCCAGCCCAAGCCCAGCACCAGCGGCTGGACCGTTCACTACCGCAATGGTCACTTTCGGAATCGTATACAGCAGCCACGGCCATAGCTGTCGCTCGCGTAATGAATCGACCTTTTGTTCGAGCGTTGCCTCTTTGGTACCCATTTCCGTACCACGATCCATCGCCGACACATCCCCGCCGGCACAGAATCCGCGGCCAGCTCCTGTCACGATCACCGCACCAATCTCCGGGTCCGTCGCCCATTCCCTAAGCGTTGCGGCTGCGACATCCCCCATCGTTTTCGTGAGAGCATTGAGTTTATCCGGGCGGTTCAACGTGAGAATACCAACGTGGTTTTTCACCTCGACCTTGAGTTCGTCCATAACTGCTCCTTCAAAGGGTTTGACCGGTTGCACTTTAGCGCGTTTCAGGGGTAAAGGAAAAGGCTCGGAGGAAGATTGTATGCAGACGGGAAATTTTCGCGGCTTTGAAGTAAAAGTGCACGATCCTGGAATCGCGGTCATCACCTTCAACCAACCTGACCGCTTGAATGGCATGACTCACCATCTCAAGCGCGACTTGGTTGAAACACTGCTCCAAGCCCAAATGGACGATGCGATACGGGTTGTTGTTTTCACTGGCTCTGGCCGGGCGTTCTCGGCGGGAGACGATATTTCAGGAAATCCAACAAAGACAGATCAGACCGAAGCTTTGGTCCCTGACATTCCCGCTGGCCATCATAATGCCACTGGTACGTACAATGGATTACGTGCCCTCTCGCAACCCCTCAATCAGGCTGTGCGTAATCTCGACAAACTCACCATCGCTGCGATCAACGGCGTCGCAATTCAAACTGGTTTCTCGCTTGCCCTTGCCTGCGATTTTCGCATCGCTTCAGAAGAAGCAAGGATGGGGAGCGCAACTTTACGCTTTGGTCTGCTCCCGGATGAAGGTGGACAATTCTTGTTGGTGCAACTGATGGGCGTGGCCAAGACGATGGATTTTCTTATGCGCAAACGTATTGTCCCCGCGGCTGAAGCGTACGCACTTGGGTTGCTCCATGAAGTTGTCCCCGCCAAAGAGCTGATGCCACGCACCCTAGATCTAGCCCAAGAACTCGCCAACGGCCCACAGGTAGCCATACGCATGCTGAAGCGCTCGATCTATAACGCTGGTGAGATGACCTGGGCACAGTCGCTTGATGAAATCGCTTCCAAGACTGCGGTTACCGATCATCATCCCGACGCGACAGAAGGGATGAAAGCATTTCAGCAAAAACGTGCACCGAAGTTTAATCAATGGCTCGAAGTAAAGAAGTAATGAGTAACGAGTGATCAGGACTGAGTTCAAACACCGAGTCTCGAATCCTGAGCCCCCAGTCTCAGACCAACGTCACTGACTACTGGCTAGTGAATGCTGACTACTTTCTTCTGAGGTTCCATAGTGCCAAATACAAAATTCACATTAAGTGCTCTTGATCAATCTCCCGTCCGAGAAGGCGGGACTGCCGCAGAGGCGCTGCGCGAAACCATCGCCTTAGCCGAAGCAACCGAAAAACTGGGCTACAAACGGTTTTGGGTCGCCGAACACCACAGTCTTCCTGGTTTTGCTGGTACCAGTCCAGAAATTATGGTGGGACAGATTGCCGCGCGCACCAAGACAATTCGCGTTGGCAGTGGTGGGGTGATGTTATCGCATTACAGCGCGTTCAAGGTTGCTGAAGTTTTTCGCATGCTTGATTCACTGTATCCTGGACGAATTGACCTCGGCATTGGTCGCGCGCCAGGAAGTGACCCGCGTACAGCCGCAGCGCTCTCGTACCCAAGCCCCGCCAAAGACATCAACCGTTTTCCCGAACAAATCGATGATGTCATCGCGTATCTGCACGATGCACACGATCCTGCACACCCCTTCGCAAGTATACACGCCGCGCCAACTCCCACTAGCACGGCACCAGAAGTATGGTTGCTAGGCTCAGGGATCGATTCTGCATACATGGCGGCAGAGCGTGGCCTACCGTTCAGCTATGCGCATTTTTTTGGTTCCGGTACTGAGCACGGACCAAAGATCACCGAGGCATATCGTCAACGTTTTCAACCTTCACAGTTTCTTTCCGAACCGTTAGTGAATGTCGCCGTGCATATTGTCTGCGCTGAGACTGCCGATGAAGCGAAACGGTTAGCATCCAGCCGTAACCTCGTACGGTTGAATATCGTGCGGAACCGAAGACGTGGCGTCATGAGTCCTGAGGATGCGCTCGCCTATCCGTACACTCCAGAAGAACGCGCATATGTAGAGCAGTTTAGTCGCGTGAACATCGACGGCACGCCCGAACAGGTAAAAGCGCAACTCGAAGCTGTCGCGGAAGCATATCAGACCACCGACCTCACCGTCGTCACAATCGTCTATGACTTTGCTGCCAAGATCAGGTCGTATGAGTTGGTTGCGGAGGTGTGTAGGTGAAGAGGTTCATTTGAGAACGAAAGCTGTTGCCGGCGGCCACAATTGTTGCAATCAACCGTTAGGTATCTTTACCCAGGCTACATGACTAGAACAGAACGAATTCATCGCCTTATTGCTGCGATTCCTTCACTCTCAAACTACCGGCTTCAACTTATCGACAAGATTGTCGGGGTGTTCTCCTCGCCGAAGGAGTTTCGGAGATCGGCCACATCAACTCTCATTAGCAAGCAAGTGTTAGAGGACTTCGGCGACGTATTACGCCTTCACCCAGCAATCCCCGCTATACCCCCTGGAGCCCTCTCTTGATCTTTATAAACGCCGCCGGCAGCAAGTGAGGGCTCCAGCCGTGGGGAGAGAGGAGGAGAATCCTGCCGAACCAGGAGGCGAGAGAATAGCCAGTAGTGATATTTTTCGGACGTTGGACGCACCACGCCGGTCACGCTCACCGATGTGCAGCGCGCTGGGGGCGGCACGACAAACGGTCAGGGCAGCCAAGGAGGTTACGAGGAGTCGAGGGCAATCTGGGGGGCGGCTTTCTTGAGGCCGTACCAGAGGGCTTCGAGCAACTGGCGCATCAAGGTCAGGGCGTAGGCGAAGAACAGGGCCCGCAGGCGCTCCCACAGCCCGCGTTTGCTGCCACATTTCTCCGCCACCGCACGGAACAAGGCACAGCAGAGCTGTTGGGTCTGATCGACCAGAAATGCGAGCATCATCAGCACGGCCAACACCACCGAGAGATGCTGCGTACCATGCCCATAGTTGTGCGCGAAGTGATAGCCCTGATTTTTGAGCGTATTGAACGTCTCATTTTCGATCTTCCACCGCGCGCGGCCCCCACGCATGAGGGACTCGACATTGGTGTAGTGTACGCGCACATCCGTCACCCAGCTAAAATGCTGGACGTGGTCCACATGGACCTCCCAATACTCCAGGAAGTTCACGCGCAGCTCGGGGTGCGAGGCGTTGAGCGGCACGGCATTGAGGAAGCGAAAGCGATGGAGGATCCCGGTGGCCCGGTCGCGC
>JAYVFX010000022.1:0-3126 GCA_043772795.1 Deltaproteobacteria bacterium | reverse complement strand
GTGAAGAGTTGAGAGTTGAGAGTTGAGAGTTGAGAATGAAGAATAGCAGGGTGAAACCACAGAGGTCTTAGTTTGTTCACTCTTCACTCTTTCTGAAATTCTTCACTCTTCACTATCCTCAGAAATTGATCCCTCTCCCCTCCGCATTGAGCGCAGCTTCCATAATCGCCTCAGACAACGTCGGATGTGCATGGACAGTTCCCGTTAACTCTGCTGTCGTAGCCTCCAACGTTCGCGCTAAGCCAATCTCAGCGATGAGGTCTGTTGCACCATGTCCAATAATGTGACAACCCAGGATTTCGCCATACTCTTTATCAACGACGAGTTTCACAAAACCTTCATCATGCCCTCTGGCAATCGCCTTTCCTGAGGCTGCAAACGGAAACTTGCCGATCGATACCTCATGGCCTTTTGCTCTCGCTTGTTCTTCGGTGAGGCCGATCATGGCAATCTCTGGCTGACAGTATACACAGGCGGGAATCTTCAGGTGATCGATCCCCTTCCCTCCTTTGCCTGCCATATGTTCAACCGCGACAATGCCCTCTTCCGAAGCCGCGTGCGCCAATAACGGTGGTCCATTCACATCTCCGATTGCGTAGACCGTGTCGCACGAGGTCTGCATATGTTCGTTGACTTTAATGAAGCCACGGTTCAACTCGATACCGAGGGCTTCCAACCCGAGGTCTGCACTAAGGGGGGAGCGCCCGACAGCGACTAACACTTTGTTTGCAGTCCGGGTTTTGCTGTCTCCACCACTGTCTAGAGAAATCTCTACGCGACTAGGGAATTTTTCGATACTCTGATATTTCGTTCCGGTTAGAATTTCTATCCCTTTTTTCTTAAAGGCTTTCTCCAATTCCTGCGCGACTTCACTATCGACTCCGGGCAAGAGTTGCTTTTCCATCTCTACTACCGTGACACGGCTTCCAAACGCGCTGTAGATATACGCGAATTCACACCCAATGGCACCACCACCAACAATGAGAATGTCCTTAGGTATTTCCGTATCGACCAACGCTTCGTAGCTGGTGATAATTTGCTTACCGTCTACTTCTAACCCTGGCAGCGTCCGTTCTTTCGAGCCGGTCGCAATAAGAATGTGCGCGGCTTCGAGCGTCTGTGCAGCTTTCCCTGGCGACTCCACTACGACGTGAGTCTTGTCTTGCAAACGCCCAATGCCGGCAATCAGTGGCACTTTATTTTTGCGGAGCAAGAACTCCACACCTTTGGCCAGTCGATCTGCAACTTCACGCGAGCGTTTGATCACTTGCGCATAGTCGAACGACAGGCCGTGCGCTTTAATGCCGTAGCGTTCTCCTTCTTTCAAATCTTCATACAGTTCCGCCGAAGTAAGAATCGCTTTTGAGGGAATACAGCCCCAGTTCAAACAGACGCCACCGGGCCGATCCTTCTCGACCACAACGGCCTTTAACCCTAGCTGTGCTGCGCGAATCGCCGCCACATAGCCACCAGGGCCTGCCCCTATCACCACGAGATCGTATCTGTCCATTCTGCCCCCATCCGTACACGTACCAGTACCAGTTCTTCATGACACGGCGATGAATCGCCGTGCTACAGTAACAACGCCCCATAAATGGGGCTTTAAGCCGGATTCATCCGGCGCCCTCTTGTAGCACGGGCATTTATGCCCGTGAGTAGCTTCGTGTTGCCTCTAGGTTCCTTACTCAGGCTTCACACCATCAAACCGACTGGGTTCTCAAGTAGTTTTTTCAATTCTGCCAAGAACTGCCCACTGGTAACACCATCAAGAATACGATGATCGCTCGATAACGTCACCATCATCGTGTGGGCAATGGCGAGTTGTCCGCCGCGAACGACTGGACGTTCCTTAATGGCTCCAACCGCTAAGATCGCGCCTTGCGGTTGATTGATGATCGCGGTGAAGTGCTCAATCGGCAACATTCCCATATTCGAGATGGTAAACGTACCGCCGGAGAGATCATGGCCTGCGGGTTTCCCGGCGCGTGCGCGCTCGACGAGAACATTTGCCTGCGCGGCGATCTCTAACAATGACAATTTTTTACAGTCATGCAGCACCGGCACAATCAATCCATCATCAAGTGAGACCGCAATACCGATATTAATCTCCGCCTTCAGCTCACAGCTATCTTCAGCATATGAGGCATTGATCCGAGGATGACGTTCGAGGGCAACAGCAACGGCTTTGATGAGAAAATGCGTGTAGGTCACATCTGCGGCCACACGATCGCTGGTTTTCAACGCAGCTCGCAATCGGACCGCTTCAGACATATCAATCTCACACGTCACATAGAAATGCGGAACCTCGCGCATACTGTCAGCCATACGCTTCGCGATCGTCGCCCGCATACGCGAAAACGGCTCTTTCCCGGCGGGCGGAGCTGGTGTGGCAATCACTGTCTGTGCGGTTGGAACTACCTGTCCTGTCAGTCGTGGACCGACGGTTGGCGACTTCGTCAAATAAGCTTCAATATCCTGTTTGATGATCCGGCCACCGGGACCACTGCCTTCAATTTGCCGTAGGTCGAGATGGTGCTCTTCCGCCATACGTTTCACCAGCGGAGAAGCAACAAGACGCGCGCCATCACCGGTCACCTCTTGTGAGTCACGTCGGGAGCGCGACTCACGTAATTCGCGGACTTTCCGTTCAGCAACTACCGGCGGTGGCGATGTTGGAACGTACGGAGCTGGCAACTCAACCGCAGGTCTCGCTTCTTCCTGGGCTTCTTTTGGCACAGGAGGAGGCACGGACACAGTCACTACCGGGTTCTCTGCCAGTTCTTTACGCGGAACCACCGGCACAACGCCAGCGCCATCTTCACTGAGGAGAGCGATCACTGCGCCAATAGGTGCGGACTCTCCTTCTCGCACCCGCACTTCAGCTAGGACACCAGCGTCGAAGGCTTCCATCTCCATGTCGGCCTTGTCGGTTTCGACTTCGGCAATAATATCGCCCATCTCGATTTTGTCGCCAACATTCTTGAGCCACTTAAGGATTTTCCCCTCCTCCATCGTGTCACTCAGCTTTGGCATGACGATTTCAATAGCCATTCCCACGTCCTCCCACAGATCAGTATATCGGGGTTATGGGAGCGGTTGAAACCCCATATAGAGGGATAAAATAAA
>JAYVFX010000021.1:0-4790 GCA_043772795.1 Deltaproteobacteria bacterium | reverse complement strand
TGTGCCCCTTCCACATACACTTTACGCGACGCCGGCAGCGGCGTCGTGGTTAACTCAGTATCTGCACTCGGAGCGTTCTCCGTTCCCCCGTTGAGACCATTACGTTTCATGACCACAGTCCTCCTTACGCGACCGCAATCCTGCACCTCTCGGGGCCCCTTGCCTCACTAGTAGTCAGGAGGCAAACGCCCTTCCCTACACGAAGAGGTCGCTTTGATTGCGATGGAATAGAAATAAAAGAGAAGAAAAAATACGTGAGTAGCGACACGATGTTCCCTTCGCTGGCATTACCCAGATCAGGTTCCAAGGGTCGACGAGTTCGCCTATCGAACTCATCCTCTCAGCCGCAACTGCGGCTCCCCTAACGGCCACCAGGCCGGTTTCTTGGTATGCTACGCTGTCGGTCCGGTAGTGTCAACGCGTTGACGCGATAGGGGACATATCAGGGTTCTGGCAACGGAGGTAAGCGTTTGTGTTCGAGTTTCGACAAGCCTATCGAAAGGTGAACGGCGGGGTTGCCGCTTTCTTTCAACCGGGACCTGCCGCGGCGCTGTACTTCCGCATCGCCTAAATCGAACCACACGAGCGTGGCACAGTGCCGACCAAAATCCCCCCGCGCTCCGCGCGGCCCCCTTTACGAAAGGGGGCGGTTTGTCCCCCTCTTTGTCAAAGAGGGGCGAGGGGGGATTTCTCACTCAAAGTCACGAAGTGTACAAATGTCATGTGGCCTGATTTAGCGATAGACTGCTGGTAGCCGGGGGTCTCACTCCGTGGTGTGAGATTCATCTTGTACCCAAAATGGGCACGTGATAGCGTCTCTTCATGCGTATCATTGCCCGCCGGACGTTGCATTCCTTCGTCGAGTCCCGAGCGGGTTACAAAGACCACACCGCATTGAAAGCCGCTGTTGACGCGTGGTTTGAGGAGGTACGCAAGGCAAGATGGACCAGCACAGCGGAGGTGAAGCGCCTGTACGCAACAGCCAGTATCGTGACTGCGGACCGGATTGTTTTCAATATCAAAGGCAACGATTACCGACTTGTAGTGTCGGTCGATTTCGAGAAGGGGATTGTATGGATCAAATGGATTGGTACGCACAAAGACTATGACAAGATTGATGTCAAAGAGGTCAACTATGAAAGCACTTAAACCGATCAGAAGCGAAGCGGATTACGAGGCAGCCCTCGCAGAGATTGAGCGGCTCTGGGGAGCACGTGCTGGCACTGCAGAAGGTGACCGTCTCGACATCTTAGCGACACTCGTGGATGTCTACGAAAACGAACACTATCCGATAGACCCACCAGATCCGATCGAAGCAATCAAGTTTCGTATGGAACAACAAGAGATAACGCGCAAAGATTTGGAAGGAGTTCTGGGGAGTCGCACGAGGGTAGCTGAGGTGCTGAATCGACGGCGTGGATTGTCGATGAACATGATCCGCCGCTTACATGAGAAACTAGGAATTCCTGCCGAAGTGCTGATCCGTCCCACCCGAACAAAGAAAGCCGCCTGAACTTCGTAGGTTGGGCTGAGCTCACGAAGCCCAACGCTACTTTTGTAGGGCACTCTGTGCCCTACATTTCTGTCAGCCCGAGGTGAAGACTTAACGCTTAGTCAGTCAAGAACGTCTTGAGTTTCCCTGCGACGGGTCACATTGAATCCAGAGAAGATCACCCTTCTGGATCTCAATCGCCTCACGCTCCTTGCGGTCAGATCCAGCGCGAATTGTGATTTTTCTGTGAATTTTTTGTGAGTTTTATCCTTCCCCTGCACGCGGACATGAAGCATACTTTCGCGTACCGGTCGGAACAGCCCGCACTATACGACTCGATTAGGTAAATTCACCTACACAGGACACTCGGGTTAGGCAACCGAGTGTCCTGCTCGATGGAACGTCTAGATAAGTAACACTACCGAGTCCTTCCTTCTCATTGATCTACCAGTAGTGAACTAAGTACCGTGCGCAGGAATTACGTGTCGAGTTCTGGTGCTGGAATTGAGCACTGTCACACGAGAAGGGCAGCCCGTCAGTCCCGCGCAAGCGGGAATCCAGGGGCGGAGGAAGAAGTAGATTCCGGGTCGCGGCCTGCGGCCTTGCCCGGAATGACGAAGACGAGAACCTGCTCCGTATTTCGTGCGCTCTGTACTAAGCTCATGCGTTATGGCCCAGTTACTGAGAACGTATTGCTCTTCGCCCGGAGTGTATAATCGAAACCAAAAAACAAGCGTAACTCATACGTCCCTGGTGGAAGCGTCATTGGGATATAAATGGGCACATTGCCATCTCTCGTCCCAGTCGTATACCGCCACACCCAGTTCGCTGTGTTAGACGCCCCTGGCGTATATACGCCAATCCAGTCGGTAGCATTTGGATTCGCAATATCCGTCCAGGTCGCCGTTATACTTTCTCCACGTGCCACGCTCGTCGGACTTGCCGTCAGCGTTGGTGTCGCACTACCGAGAACGGTAAAAGGATTGCTCTTCGCCAGTCGCGTGTAGCTGTTGTTAGCAAACAAGCGTAACTCATATGTCCCTGGTGGGAGAGTGGCAGGAAGAGTGAAGGGGACGTCGCCATTCCTCGCCCCAGTTGTATACCGCCATGCCCAGTTTGCCGTATCAGCAGTTCCTGGTGTATAGAGCCCAATCCAGTCCTTGCTCGTAGGATTCGAAATATTCGTCCAGGTCGCCGTCACACTGTTGCCACGCGCCTCCACTGTCGGCTCCACAGCCAGTGTTGGAGTGAGAAGCGCTGCAAAATAGGTATAATCACGACTTCGCCATACCGTGCCGATACGGTACCACAGCCGCACAAAGAGCGGCCGTCCATCTGTCGGAAGATTAGAAACAAAGGCCGTGAGATTGAGACCTAAGTCTTGATTGTAAATGTCCGCGCGTCCCGGAGTCGAATCAATCGACAACCACAATTGGTCAACGGTGACGCCGTTTGTTGTGAGTGTGAAGGTGTGGGAGCTTCTTAAAAGGCTGGTTCCCGGAATCGGAGTAACAATATCTGGTATACCATCACGCGCACGACCAAAGTGGACATAACGTGAATGGAGACGACGAGTATACGCATAGCAAGTCCCTACCCAGGTGTTGGGTTGCGATCCATGCGGACGACTGGTGAGATAATCACCCCACACATTGCTGTAAAGCGGGCCAGAAGCACCGGTCGCGGCAACAACGGTCTCAAGTGGTTGTAACGCACCGCCATTGATGTCATCAGCAATCCACGCAGAACAGCTAGGATAGAGGTTCCCACCGCCAAACATGATCGTCCCACCTAAATGTCCTCGCGCATTGACACTCACAGAGGGATAGACCCACGTGTTAGTGCTACTAAAGATGTCGTCTTCGCCAATGAGGGCTCGGTCACTCTCATTGAACCGCGCGATCCGCACATAGGGATAGGGACGACCTGTTGTTTGCGCAGCATTCCACATAAAGCCAAGAATACCCTTGGCCACATACGCAGCCAAAATTCGGCCATCCGCGCGACCACACCAATCTTTCCCATCCGGACCAGGGCAAATTCTGGTCGCATTATTCCAACTTGAGATGTCGCGGTTGTCCCACGCAATCGTGTTGGAGTTCTCTGCCCAGCGATAAATGCGAAGAGAATTCGTCGCATTGTGCGTTCCCCAATAGATCGTGCCTTTCGCACCGTGTGTCGCACGGAACGATCCTCGGTCTGTCACACTCTGATAGGTAAACGCGAGCGTGCCGCAGGTAGCAAGCGTATCCAACGGATAACGAGCGATCACCGCGTTGCTGAATTGCGAGGTTGACGTCATAAAAACATTCGTCGTGTGGTAGAGGTAACTCGTTCCTAACACGAGATCAGGAAAATCTAAGAACCGATTCGTCGGCAAGCCATACGACTGCGGTGTGAAATCGTACGAACAATCCCACGTGCCATTGGCATCGCGGTCAACATTAATGCGTTGGGTATTGATTCGTGACGAATTCACGTCGGTATCAGGCAGGTACTGTTGGAGCCAGAAGATAGCTTTACGACTAGGCTCGTGTATCGTTACTTGATCACAACAGAATCCACCGTTGACCGGAGGAAATGGCCCCTGTAACGGATTGATAAACGTGAAGGTCCGCCCAGCATTGGTTGACAAGGCGGCGTACCAATTGCCGGTTTCAAAGACGATATCCTGTATGGCAGCGACACTCGGTTCGTTGACCCATGAAAACGGCACTGAGAAATCATTTGGGGGAAGACTATCCCTGGGAGAGGCATTACGAAACAGAAGAAAATCGTCCGGCAATAAGGGTTGCGGATCTTGTAGAGCAAGCGGCGGTTCAGTCTCAGTCGCTAATCCCTGAGGGATAGGAACGCGTTCCGCACCTGGCGATACCGGTATCGCAGGACCTGGCAAATGCGTGTGCTCTAGGGCTTTTTCTAATCGGCTACGTTCTTCGGATGATACAACAAAGGGCGTCTCCGATAGATACTGACTCGTAGCAACAGTATCGACTCTCGGCGTGACAGTTCCCTGCCGAGCTGCAACAGTTCCGCTCTGCACACTACTTGAGGTCTGCGCCCACACCGGGCCATTGAGAGACAAGAGCAGTGTCAATGTGAAAAGAATTCGATTGCATAGGGATCGCATTATCCGTCCTCCTTTGCGTTTACCGGCAACGAAAGAGGGATTGCGTCACTCGTACGGACTCACAACTCTTTTCTCAGAGGTAGTCGCAAATGAGTGACCAATTCCACTTGTATGTCACGGTCGAGTTTCTGAACTCCCACTAGGGGAGGACGAAAAGCTGAGTATGTA
>JAYVFX010000020.1:0-1597 GCA_043772795.1 Deltaproteobacteria bacterium | reverse complement strand
CCGCGAAGGAGCATTGGTAGTGCTGTGCAACTGGTGGTGCTCCCCTCGTAAACATCGTGAATGCTCGTTCGTAGTCGACTGGCGGGAAACCCTTTGGTACCTTGTGCTTCCTAGCCAGATCTACTAGGTCGAATACCGCTTGGAAGTCGCGGTGTTCGTAGGTATACGTGCCACCTAGCCACCTGATCAGGTGGGCGTAGACAAAATTGAATCTCATCAGAGCAATTGCCAAGTGGTACGCTCTCGTCTTGTCAATGGGTCGACGGAGATCTTCCGGTGTCGCGCGCGATCTTTCTTGCCTTACTTTAGTAATGTCCGTGGTTGCCGACTTTTGTCTCATGTGGGCGTACGTTTCTAAATAGACGGAAGCCTTTGATACACTGCACCGTTCCGCCGGAGACAGGAAATCCCATGCATAGTGTATGAGAAGATAAGGCGATGGGGTTGAGTGAGTGCTGCTTACTTTAGCGGTATCTCTGCCAAAACCCTGTCTCTGCCGTCTGAGGTGACGGGCCGGGGGCGATAATCCCACATTTCCATACAGGTGGTGTAGAAAGGGGTAGGCCGTTTCCAGCGCTTCTTTGTCGTCCTTATCCAGGAAAATAAAGATTTTGGCTTGCCATTGAATAAGAGGGGCCGAACGCTCCGTGAAGTTTCCTCCGAAGTGCGCGTTGATGTGTTTCCACGCCGGGGCTTTGAACATATCACGTTCCGCCCCCGACATTGGCTGGGGACCGGAGCGGAGGCGCTTTAGGGGTTTCCGGCGCTCCTCCAACGGGACGAGTCGGTCCCGTAGTAGCTCCGCCGCCGTTTGGGGGATTCGATTTCCTTGAGTCTCCCGTTTAGGCGGGGTTGGGATGGTCCGAGTTATGATTTTTTCTGCGATCGACGGCTGTTGTCTAGAGACGGGTTTCGTTTCGCCCGCAGTGAAGGCCGGTTTTGATGCAAGTAGATGTCAGCTCATGTATTTCGAAAAAGCTGGCGTTGGGACGAGGTTCTTTTTCACGTGCTCGTTGTTAAGGAAAACCCACAAGGGCCGCAGGTCCGTTGGCGTGTAGGACGAGGAGGCCCCATTTATCGATGCGTGATGCCGGTGGCGGTGGCATTGTTGCGGGCCATTCGAACCTCTCTTCCGAAAGCAATCGTCGCATCCCGATTCCATGATGTAGTGGAAGCATACTGGCAGTCCCCGAATCATGGGCAGCTCGATGTCGTGGGCCCTTCTTAGCGAGGCGATTATCTGAGCTACCGTCGTCGTATCGTTCGGTGGCCTGTGTAGAGGTGAAAATGATACTAGCAATGGTGAGCTGAAGAGTAACTTACTGGATGGGGACGGGTTTGTCACCGCGTTGTTCGATCCGGAGTTGCCTCGATTTTGGGTCCTGTTCTGGCTGCTAGGAGGCGCCGCTGTCGGAGTCTGGTTGTTTCTTTGCGTTTGTTGATACGCACCCCTACCCTGACCTGACTGGTAGTCGCGCTCTTGCTTGACATAGCCCGTTCGTGCCGATGAGATTCTTCCTTTTGCCGGAGACGGGGCGAACATCAGAGGCGGGTCTCGCTCGTAGAGGAGCAGAGGGGTTACCGTTTCTTCTTTTAG
>JAYVFX010000019.1:0-5165 GCA_043772795.1 Deltaproteobacteria bacterium | reverse complement strand
GTGGAACAGGTATACTGTTCCGTCATCCTGACGAGCAAAATGCTGTGCGTATTCCAGGGCAACGGGCGAGGTCTCATCGAAGTACACCGGACAGAGAATCTTGTGAAACGGTCGTGCCATAACGTCTTCCTCCTACCTACATCATTAGCATCTTTAGTGCTGTACGAGAGCACCAGCCAGCCTTTTTTTTCTCAGAAATGAGAAACCTACAGGCAAGTTTTCTCATTTCTGCGACAATACGCCCGTTTATCCCGCAACTCCTGCTTACAAACGGGGCACCCTTTCTAAAGTGGTAGAACTCATTGAATTTCGTTCTGCTCATTGGCGGCTCCACAGTTGCTCGCCTTTTCGCTCCACTCCGGGTCGATCTCTCTGGTCACAGTATCTTTGAGCGGTGGATACCGACGCGGAAAGTCACTGTGGTGCTGCGTAATGAAGCGCTTCAGTACCTCCTCCACCTCAATCTTGAGACTGTCAACCTGGGACAAGAGGTTCAGTTTCGTCTCTTCCAGTAACGAGACCGACGCTTCCACCTGTTTCTGTAAGAGATGGAGCTGTTGTTTGATGTCCGCGTCTTCCATAAAACCTCCTCAGGTATCCCGCGATGCCTCGTACGAATAGCCTTGATCAGCAACCACTATGCCACTAGTCTTGGCGCGGCACCCGAATTGCTCCTCTTCACCTAGAGGAGAGAGTCAACGACACAAAAAAAATTGCCCGAGTTTTGCACGTGAAAGGAGAAGAGGATTATGGAGTTGCCGCTGCAAATCACCTCGCACGATTTTGCCCTGACCCCAGGCCTAGAAGCCGAGATTCGCGACCGCGCGGACCGGCTGGAGTCGTACTACGACCGCATCATGCGCTGTCGCGTGGTGATTGAGGGTCCAGTTGGGCACCACCGTCATGGTGGCTCCTTCAAGGTTCGTCTCGACTTCACCGTACCGCGAGGGGAGCTGGTGGTGAATCGGCATGCCGATGAAGATCTCTTGGTTGCCATCCGCGATGCATTTGATGCGATGCGGCGCCAGCTCGAAGATTACGTGCGTCAGCATCGAGGGGATGTGAAGGTCCACGAGGCTCCGCCACATGGTCGCGTCAGCAAACTCTTTCCCCACGAAGGCTACGGATTTATTGAAACTACTGACGGCAGAGAGATCTACTTTCATAGTAATAGTGTGCTGGAGCCGGGTTTTTCTCAGGTTGGGATCGGTACCGAAGTTCGTTTCGTCGAGGAGCAAGGTGGTAAAGGACCGCAAGCAAGCACGGTCGCATTTATGGGGAAGCCAAACCACCACTGAGGGAACAGCTCATGCCCCCTACCTTTCGTCCTACCTTAACGCCCTCGCGCGAGTAGACAACCTATTGCCGCTTGCCCGAGGGCAAGCGCCCGGGGTACGCATAGGTCCGAATGAACGTTCGCCCGTACGGTCCGTCTGCTGACAACGATACCGGGCCTTGCCCTTGCTGGTCCTGCCGTACTTCACCACTGCCTCACTGTGACAGTGCGGACACCGAATCGCTTCCTTTGCCCTGGTCCTTCCTCCGGCAAAGACACTGTTCGTTCGGCCTTCGCTCTCCTCCGGTAACCCGGACACGGGTCCTTCTCAGAATCAACAAATGGGGAACATTACCGTTGCAGCTTTTGGATACGTTGTCGTACACGTCTACTACGCGCTGGTTTTCGTGGTGGGAGCGACGGAGGAACACTGCACCCACAAGGCTGGCTGTCTGATAGTGCTGAACACTTGGGCAACGCTCAGGAACAAATCGACGAGAAGTATCAAGCGTCACACACAGATGGACAATGTCGTAGAGTGTCCGGCGAATGTGTGTAGAAACCCGACAGATCGGACACGTGCAGATTAGTCGGGAATTCGCATGCTGTTAGGACACACCGCGCGAGCATGGCGGGAGTGGCACCTCACCAGAGAGTTCGTCGAGCAGGTGATGGCGCTTCAATTTTTCGTAGAGCGTCGAACGACTAATGCCCAGGAGCTTGGCGGCGTGGACGCGATTGTTGCCCGCCTGCGCCAATGCCTGCCGTACTTTCTCTCGTTCGACGTTGTCGAGCACCGCATGGGCCTCCGTAATGGCCTCCGAGGTTGACAGCGACGCTGAAGGACGATCAATGGAATCGAGGACAATGCTCTCCGGTTCGATCTCTGGCCCCGGACTCAACAACACCGCCCGTTCGATTGTGTGTTCGAGCTCCCGCACGTTGCCTGACCATGACGCATCCATGAGCTGACGCAGAAGGGCGGGCGGCAGCTGCTTGCGTTCCTGATGAGTCCGCGTGCAGTACTTAGTCACGAAATGTTTGACCAGCAGCGGAATATCCTCGCGCCGCTCACGTAACGGCGGGAGCCGCAATGGCACAACGGTCAATCGGTAATACAGATCCTCGCGAAAGCGTTGGGCGCGGACCTCGTGCTTGAGATCTTTGTTGGACGCAGCGACGATACGGGTATCCACCTTGATCTGCTTGGTACTTCCGACCGGACGAATCTCGCCTTCCTGGAGCACCCGTAGCAGTTTGACCTGAAACGCCAATGGAATGTCGCCAATTTCATCCAGAAACAGCGTGCCGCTGTGCGCCTCCTCCCATAAGCCTTTTTTGTTGGTGCTCGCACCGGTAAACGCGCCTTTGACATAGCCAAACAGTTCGCTCTCCAGAAGGGACTCCGGAATCGTCCCACAATCGAGAGTAATAAACGGCCGGTCCCGTCGTGGGCTCGATCGGTGCAGGGCTCGGGCGATCAGCTCTTTCCCGGTGCCGGATTCGCCCTGTAGCAATACCGTACTGTCACTGCCAGCGACCAGTTGGACCTGGCGGAGCAACCCACGGATCGCCTTGCTGCGGCCAATGATTTCAGGGAATTCCTGATCACTGGCCACCTGCAGGCGGAGTTGCTGCACCTCGCGGGTTAGGCGGCGCAGCTCCAGCGCTTTTTTCACAACGACCTTCAATTCCTCCACATCCACTGGTTTGGTCAGGTAATCTGCCGCGCCGTCCTTCATCGCCGCCACTGCCGATTGTATCGTGCCGTGACCGGTCAGTAAGAGATAGGGAAGTCCTGGTTGCAGGGTCTTGACGCGCTGCACTAACGCCAGCCCGTCCATGCCCGGCAGGCGGAGATCGGTAATCAACAAATCCACGCTGTCCGTTTCCAGCTGCGTGAGTGCCTCCTCGACAGAGGCCGCACACACAACCACGTAGCCCTCTTTCCCCAGCACGCTCTCACACAGGGCGAGCATGTTGGCTTCATCATCGACGACCAGGATTTTTTCAGGCATCGGCGTCATCATGTTCGTTCCTTATCGGCAGATGGACGATGAATGTCGTCCCGTGGCCGAGCCTACTCTGCACCGTCATCCTCCCACCGTGAGCGCGGAGGATACTCTCGCAGATCGACAACCCTAATCCCATCCCGCGCTGCTTCTTCGTCGTGAAGAAGCTGTGGAAAATCTTCGGCAGATCCGTAGGGGCAATCCCTTGCCCGGTATCCTTCACCACAATCGTGACCTCCGCAGTCGAGGGGTGGGGGTCATCTGTCCGGTCCTCACGCGATGTGAGCGTGGACCCGAGCTGCACGGTCAGTGTGCCGCCGTCGGGCATGGCCTCAATCGCATTGAAGTACAGATTAAGCAAAATTTGCTCCAAGTGCTGCGGATCGGCTTGCACCTTAGGGAAATCGGCTGCGCAGTCGAACACCGTTGTGATCTGACATTTCTGGGCGCGTCCTGAGATGAGTTCCAGACTGTGTCCAATGAGCGCGACAAGATCAATCGTTACCAGCGTCGTTCGTGGCGGAGCCGCCAACTCCATGAGATTCTTCATGAGCTGCCCACAGCGACGGGTTTCGTCAACAATGATCTGCAAACGACGGTAGCGGGGATCTTCTGTGGGGGTCTCGCTCAATACATCCTGGGCAAATCCCATCGCAATGCCGAGGGGGTTGTTGAACTCATGCGCAAGCGAGGCCGCCAGTTCACCAAAGGAGACCAACCGATCTGAAGCAATCAGTTGCTGCTCGCGTTCGTGCGCCAACGTACGATACCGCTGCCCGCTCCGTCGTAACCGTTCCTCACGGCGTTTATGTCTGGTGATGTCCTGTGTCACGACCATACCAGCAGAGATGGTGCCGTGTTCGCCACGGATGGGAAGCGTATGCACCAGCAGCATCCGATTCATATACGGCACTTCCGTCACTGCTTCTTCGCCGCGGAGTGCCTTGCGATAGCATGGTTCGATCACCGTACAGGTGTGAGCGGGCAGGGCTTCCCAGATCGTCTTCCCTTCAAAATGCTCCTTGGTCATGTTACTGGCCGCGAGGCCCACTCCACCAACAACGCGATAACGTAGGTCACGGTCAAATAACGCAACCACACCGTCCGGGAAATGTTCGATCAGCAACCGATAGACCTGTTCGCTGCGCCGCAGTGCGTCCTCCATCTCCGAGCGCACGGTGACGTCATTGACCAAGACTAACACGGCGGGACAGCCATTGAACGAAATAGGCACGGCGGCAGTTTCGACCCGAATGTACGTCCCGTCTTTCTTCCGGTGAGTCCACTCGCCCGTCAGACGAAAGGCCAGCGCCTGAGATTGCGTCGTTTGCTCAACGTGCGCTAATACCCGCGGGATCTCTTCCGGTGGACGAATATCGAGGATCGTCATAGAGAGCAATTCCTCCCGTGTATAGCCGTAGTATCGTACTGCCTGTTCGTTCACCTCCACAAAACCCAAGGTGGTCGAGTCGAAAATCCACATCGGATGGGGATTCTTATTAAAAATGAGGCGGTACTGCGCATCTGATTCGCGTAAGCGTTGGTCACGCTCTGCGAGGGCGCGGGTTGTATGGGCAAGCTCGCGCCGGAGCTGGGCCACAGTAGGTTCGAGATTCTTCGCTCGTGACGTGCCTTTCATAGCGTCCAGAGATTATCACTGAGCGGCGAACAACCCCAGTGCCGCACGACCTCCCCACCCTCGCGAGCCAAGCCGAGCAACAACAACACGTGGAGCAAGAAGAGTAACAATTGGTGCTCGCTCATCGTCTATCCTCCCGCCTCAAGGTTATCGCTCCGGCAGCATCTGCGCTAGGGTTTCGTGTTCGGCGGCACGCTGTTCGTGCTCACCTTTCTGCTGCGTAAAGTACGCGATCACG
>JAYVFX010000018.1:0-14478 GCA_043772795.1 Deltaproteobacteria bacterium | reverse complement strand
GGTTCAATTCGGGCGACACGTCAAGGCTCAGCCTTACCTTATCTGCACTCATACGAGGCTCCTTTTCGATACGTAGATGTTACGTAGATATTACTACAGGTTTTGCAGAGTACGGGCAAGGGGAGAGTAGTCCTGCTGTAGCGTACAAGCTCTTTTGACGTGTGCGAGGGAGCCGCGAATCACGCGAAAGACAAAAATTCTATGGACGGGAAATTAGGGCCAGGTCTAGAGTTTTGAGATTATTAACTCGCTGTTACATTCTTCCACACAGTACGCAGATTGGCTACGTCATTGAATGAAAAATTGTGAAAAAAATTGGGGTCAGGTCTTTACTTGAGCATTTACGCGCTCTATCGTACGTCCATGAGTCGTCCGTTACGTTTGCAGTATCCTGGCGCGATCTACCATGTCACGGCGCGGGGCAATGCCCGGCAGGCGATTGTCCGTGACGATCACGATCGGCAGCGATTTGTGGCGACGGTGGCCACGATGGTGGCGCAGTATCAGGTGGTGTGTCATGCCTGGGTGTTGATGAACAATCACTACCACTTGCTGCTGAACCCCCCCCAGGCCAATCTCGCCCAAGCGCTGCGGCATCTCAACGGGGTGTACACGCAGGCGTTCAATCGGCGGCACCGGCGGGTGGGCCATCTTTTCCAGGGACGCTACAAGGCGATTGTGGTGGAGAAGGAAGCGTATTTGCTCGAACTGTGTCGCTATGTGGTGCTGAATCCCGTACGGGCGAAGATGGTGACACAGCCGCGGGCATGGAAGTGGAGTAGTTATCGGGCGACAGCGGGCGTGGACGAGGCGCCACCGTGGCTGACGGTGGAGTGGGTGCTGGGACAGTTTGCGCGGACGCGCGAGCGGGCGCACCGCGAATATGTGCAATTTGTGGCAGAGGGGCAAACACGCAAGGTCGTGCCGTGGGAGCGAGTGCAGGGGCAGATCTATTTGGGGGGTGGGGACTTTTTACAGCAGCTGCAGGAGCGAGTGGGGATGGAGAGGCGGGCGGAGATACCGGAGGAGCAGCAACGACCGGGGCGACCAACTTTGGCGGCAATTCTGGAGAAAATAGCACAGGAGTATGGGCAGAGTGAGGCCGAGATCCGGCGAGCGACGCGTCGGCCCAGGGAAGCGCGCCAAGTGGCAATATATGCGGCGCGGCGTCTTGCTGGGAGTAACCTGCAGACGATAGGGTGTTATTTCGGGATGAGCTACCCGGGGGTGAGTCGTCGGGTGCAGGCCGCCGAGATGGCGTTGCAGCACGATGGGAGTTTGCGGACACGGGTGGAAGGGATTCTAAGGCCCTTGACGCTCAAGTAAAGACCTGACCCCAATTTTTCACCCAATTGGAAAACTCCGAGCATGAGTGCCGGAGCAGTTGGTGGTGCAATGGACTTGGCTGCGGGAGCACGAAACTTGATCGTTATCATGTTCTACATCACAAAAAGTGGCGAATCGAAGCTATTGCAGAAATGTACGTATCCATTGACTGCATGTGGCCGAGTCTCGTGGGTCGTGACCAATCTTGCCCTCATTCAAGTCGATCAGGATGGATTTCTGCTGCGCGAAGTTGCACCTGATGTCACAGTAGACCAAGTCCGAGCAGCCACAGCCGCTCAGTTACGTGTTGCCAACGACGTGCGAACGATGGAGTTCTAAGCATGGAGGCCCCGACTACTTTCGATCAACGTGCCTTTCGTGCTGGAACTGTGGCTGGCGGTCTCGCACTGATCGCGGCTCTGGGTACCTTCAAAAATTTCATGGCAATGTTTTCAGGCGAACGCGAGGGTTACGTATTGTTCGGATTTCTCGCTTTACAATACTCAGCGTCACAAGTGTGGTTTGGCTATGCCTTCAACGGCCTCACTGGACAACTTCTACGGATTCCCCACATTCTGCTGTACAGCGCTGTAGCGTACGGATTGTGGACTCGACGCAAATGGGCGTGGTATCTCATTGTCTGCTATCTCGTCTAAATCGCAATATCACTTGGTGTTTTTACCCTGCTCTATCCGTGGGGCCTGCTGACCGGCGAACCCTATCCTGAACCATATCGCACCAGCGAAACTCGCTTCTTTTTCGAAGCGCTGGCGCTCATTGCCGTTATCGAGTGGTTTCTCTGTCGCCAGCGTGAGGTGTTCGGGGTAGGAAAGGCAAGTTAGGAGAAACGGGTAAAGGGGGAAACGGAAAAAGTCACTCTACGTGTCCCTCAGTTATTTCGCCCCTTCCCCTTTTCGCGTCTTTACCAAGCTATCGCATACGACGGCATGCGTTTACTCTGCTCACCGCGAGGATCGGCACCGCCATGTAACACGCCGCGTTCAAGATCGACGCAGATGCCAAGCACGTCGCCCTCGCTCCAATCTTCTTTCACATCAAGTTTGTGGCCACGTACTTCTAATTCGCGACGGACTTCATATGGGACTCGTTCTTCGATCCGCAACAATCCCGGCACTGCATTGTGCGGATAAAAACTTGACGGAAAATGCGCAGAGGAGAAACGCGGTGCTTCAATCGCATCCTGCACCGGCATGCCAAACTCCACCACGTTCAGGAAGAACTGTAAGGTCCATTGATCCTGCTGATCTCCTCCCGGCGTACCAAATACCATGCATGGCGCACCATTTTTCAGCACCAACGTTGGCGTCAACGTCGTCCGCGGACGTTTACCAGGCACTAAGGCATTGGGGTGCCGTGGATCAAGATAGAAGGTTTGGACGCGGGTCCCTAATGGGAAACCAATGCCATCGACAACTGGCGAAGACGGAATCCACGCCCCACTTGGCGTAAACGAGGCCATGTTCCGTTCTTTATCAACAACAGTGACATACACCGTTCCTGGTCCCCAATTCCGTGCAGCAAAAATTTCTTCTCCTTGCAGAAGAGCAGCGCCGGTACGTGGGTTTCCTGGGCGTTGGTCTAGCGAGGCACGGCGTGGATCAATCAGCGTACGACGATTCGCTGCGTATTCTTTTGCCAGGAGCCCAGCCAGCGGAACATCAATAAAGTCTGGATCACCGTAGTATTGCTCACGATCAGCAAAGGCGAGCTTGGTAGTCTCGGCAATCGTGTGGATGTAATCAGCACTGTTATGTCCAAGCCCTTTCAGGTCGTAGCCCTCCAGGATGGCAAGCTGCTGAAGAAAGACCGGACCTTGGCTCCACGGGCCACACTTGTAGACATCGTAGCCACGATAGTTGATCACCACTGGTGACTCAATCTTGCAGTGAAAATTGGCAAAGTCTTCTGCGGTGAGAAATCCGCCCTGCGCTTGCGCATGAGCGGCAATAATCTGCGCGATTTCTCCTTTGTAAAACGTATCGCGGGCGGCAGCGAGTCCGTGTTCACGTCCCTGACTTTTGCCTTTCTGTTCGGCATCAATCAACCGTCGGAAAGTTCGTCCAAGGTCGGGATTTTTCAATACTTCACCAACATCTGGGAGTCGCCCACCGGGCAAATAGACTTTCGCAGACGACGGCCAATTTTTACGGAAATTTTCTGCGTTTCCAGCAACTGAGAAGTCACTCAGCATGTACGTTGGTGCAGGCCCGCGTAGCGCCTTATGAAGGGGAAATCCGCCTTCTGCCAGTTCAAGTGCCGGTTCGACAACCTCGGTAAAACTCATAGTGCCAAACCTGCCCAGTACACTCAGGATCGCGTCAGGAGCTGCACAAGGTCCAGCAGCAAGAACACCGTTGAACGGAATAAGATTCATTTCATTGCGCCGGAACCAATCGATATTGGCAGCTTTAGGAGCAACAGTGTCTCCGTTAATAGAAAAAACCTGCTGCTCTCTCGCATGATAGACCAGCGCAGAAATCTCCCCTCCGAAGGTGTGCATGTGCGGGTTGAGCACGCCTTCTGCCAATGTCGCTGCTACTGCCGCATCAAACGCATTCCCTCCGGCATGGAGCATCCGCATCCCGGCTTCAGCCGACAGGTAATGTTCCGTCGCGATCATTCCTCGTGTTCCCATGAGTGTCGGTCGATAGGCCATGATTCCCTCCTTCGGAGCAATGAAGAATTAAGAATTGCAAAATGGAGAACGGAGAAGTGACAGGGGTTTTCTTACCATTCTTCATTTTTAACTCTTCACTTTTCACTGATCTCCCTAACTCGCTCATGTACCACGTCCGGCGGGCAAAGGGAAATAAACCAGCGGGCAGCAAGCAAAATCACCCCAAGGTCGTCTATTATCCCGAAAAGAGGGTTAAACAACTCGGGCACAAAGTCTAAAGGCGAGAGGACATACAGCGCAGCGGCAATAAGCACCGCCTTTGCCCGCACGGGAACGCGACGGTCCTTAAATAATCGCCAATAGAGCCTAAAGAAGTTGGGAAGATGCCAGAGTAAGCGTATAATTTGCCAAGTTGAGAGGTTGGTTGAGGGTACTTCCATGATCATCCTCTATTACGACACGACGCCGAAAACAGGAGGGCATCATACTGGTTCCTAGCCAACCATAACACGAGACCCCAGTCTTCCACGAGAAGTCCTGGGTATTCACGACCAACCTCTTGCACAAAGGTGTCAATGTATGCGATCCATTCTGGGGAATAAAGCTAAACGAATGTAGATTGACCAAATTATCAGGAGAACTGTATGCAAAGAGATGCCACCCCCTGTCGAGCACCTCCAAGTTAGAAGAAAAACCTTTCATACGTGACCTAACTAAGATCAAAGAGAGAGGCCAACAAATTCTTAAAAAAGGAGAGAGGTACGATATGCGCCTGACAAATTGGGGACTGGTGGCACTTACCGCCGCAAGCTTAGTAACGTTCTCTATGCCAGTACAAGCAGAACTCAAGGCTGGCACCAAACTCAACAAAGCAAACTGTCAAGAGGCGAAAGACTTACTGCCTGAGCACGTCATGGAGAAGTTCTGCTCTGGGCAGTACGAAGCAGAAATTATCGACGTGAAAGACGCAGATTTTCAGTACAGTACAAAGTTTAAATCCGGGTCTGAAGCAAACGCAGGGAAATATTTTGTTACAGAAAACGGCTATCTAAACGAGACCGCAACCAAGAGCTGGCCACATTTCTGGTACGGCTTCCCCTTCCCGGACCTTGACGAAAAAGACCCACAAGCCGCTTACAAAGTAATGTACAACCACCAAGTAGCACGGTTCCAAATTGACGACGTATACTGGTTCCTCGCCATTAAGTGGGCCCGTCCAAGCGGTTTCGACCGTTCAGTGGAATTCGGTGCCTATGCGCGTTGGAACATTGGCCGTCACTCAGGCCCACCGACCGACAACCCAGATGATTGCTATCTGAAAGATCTGCTCTTTGGTGTGGCCCCGTATGACGTGGTCGGCGTGTCGAACATGACGTGGTGGCACACAGACCCAGACAAATGGCAGTCAGTGTGGGCGTTCGTCCCCACGATCCGCCGCGTACGTCGTCTGACTGCATCGAACTCCTCGGAAGGCATGTTTGGTTCGACTATGGCCCGTGACGATGCGTACGGCTGGGGTGGTAAGATTCAGTACATGAACTGGAAGTTAGTAGGAGTAAAGGACATTTTAGCACCGATCGCTCCGACCGGTATCGAAAAAGCGATGATTGCTGGTGAGGCTGCACCAAAGAAGTTAATGGCTGATCCCAATATTATTAAGGTAAAGGGACAGGTCCCTGCTGGTCAAGTCCCGCGTATCACCTGGTCGCCAGAAGAGAGAATTGTCCCTGGCTATGAGAAGGAAGGCTGGACAGGCGCCGCCTTCGCACCAACCAATCTCAAGCTTGCCAAGCGTCGTTGCTGGGTAGTCGAAGCGACGCCAAAAGATCCTTACTATGCCTATGGTCGCCGGGTTGTGTATATCGACAAGTCTGCGTACTGGGCATATTGGGCAACTCTGTATGATCGTGCTGGCGAGTATTGGAAGACCATCTTGTGGGAAGACAAGATGGCTTATACCCCTGGTCGCGATATGACTGTTCGTCACCCATTCTTTGGTTCAGCCGAGGACGTGCGCCAGAACATGGCAACCTTCTTCGACGTCCAATCGAAAGGGTATTACACCGAGTACCAACTCGGCTTCCCAGATACAACGTTCACCACGACAAACTTGTCTGCTATGGGTAAATAACACACACCCTTACGTAGACGCTGTAGCGATAAAGGGTAGGGCAACTTACCCTTTATCTTTTCTAAGAACTTAATTTTTTATAGTCTTTCTCTTCCTTTCCCCTACCTCACTCTGCTCCGATCAATTGAACTATCCCTCCCTTGGCTTGCCTGCCCCCTCTGCTACGATGCGGGTTGTCACATGAACGCCTCAGTTCAATCCTTCGCTTGCATTTCCTGGATGTGTGAAAGCAGCTTCTTGCTTTTTGCCAATCCTATTCTCCACTAGAGCCCATTTGTATTCTTGGCTCCTCACTTTTTTCCTACATTTCGCTTATGAAATCTTTTACTGAACTGGTCCATAGCGCTTCTGCCTTAGATGAACCTCCATCAACTCCGCCGCGCCCAGGCCTCTGGGAGCGGCTCCGTATGTTCTTTATAGGGGCACCGAAAGACCCACTCTCGCCGGACGTCTTTCACAAAGTTTCACTCGTCGCATTTCTTGCGTGGGTGGGACTCGGCTCTGATGGTCTCTCTTCCTCCTGTTACGGTCCAGAAGAGGCCTTCTTAGCCCTGGGTTCGCATACCTTTCTGGCGCTGATCCTGGCTGTATTAATGGCGGTCACGGTCTTTGTCATTTCCGCCAGCTACTCGCAAATCATTGAACAGTTCCCTACTGGTGGTGGAGGGTATTTGGTCGCGACCAAACTCTTGGGACGCTATCCAGGTTTGCTCTGTGGTGGTGCGCTCTTAGTCGATTATGTATTGACGATCTCGATCTCCATTGCGAGTGGCGCCGACGCGATCTTCAGTTTTCTCCCGTTTCAGTATCAAGCGTATAAACTCTGGGCAGCGGCCATTGCTATTGGCGTATTGATCCTTCTCAACATGCGCGGGGTACGCGAGTCGGTGACTGTGCTCCTGCCGATTTTCTTCGTCTTCCTAATCACGCACGCCTTCGTGATCTTGTATGGAATCTTCGCCCATCTCGACACGGCCCCATCTATCATAAGCGCTTCGCTTCATGAATCAGAAGTGAGTCTTCACGATGTCGGCTGGCTCGGTCTCGGCTTGGTCTTAATACGTGCGTATAGCTTGGGTGGCGGAACGTACACCGGAATCGAAGCTGTCAGTAATGGGCTGCAAATCCTGCGTGAGCCTCGGGTTGAAACCGGCAAGCGAACCATGATGTATATGGCAGTTTCACTCGCCTTTACCGCCAGCGGATTGCTTTTGGCCTATTTGCTCGTTGGCACTGAGCATCAGGCGGGAAAGACCCTCAACGCGGTATTGATTACCTCACTCGTGAAAGATTGGCAGCTCGGTAGCGTTCCTGTTGGTACACTATTTTTCCTCGTTGCGATGATTTCGGAAGGAGCGATTCTCTTCGTTGCCGCGCAGACGGGTTTTCTGGGTGGTCCACAAGTCCTCGCAAACATGGCTGTGGATTCGTGGGTACCACGTCGGTTTTACCAACTGAGCGAGCGTCTCGTCACTGAGGATGGCATTCTACTCATGGGGGTAGCAGCCCTCGCCCTGCTTTTCTACACCCACGGTGAGGTACGCCTACTTGTGGTTCTCTACAGCATTAACGTGTTCTTGACCTTCTCCCTTGCTCAACTAGGAATGTGTCACCATTGGTGGCAGGTTCAAGGTAAGGAGACCGGGTGGCGTAAGAAGTTGACACTGAACGGTGCTGGATTATTCCTCACGGCATCCATCCTCGTTGCCACTCTGTTCATCAAATTTGGTGCCGGCGGCTGGGTGACTATCGTTCTGACTTCCGCAGTCGTTGGCCTATGTTTGTATATTAACCGTCACTATCGTGAGGCAGAACAAAGTCTTCGTCGTCTTGACGATGTCCTCTTGGATCTACCGCTCCCGGATGACATGTCCACTGTTCCCTCGCGTGATACCAATGCTCCCACGGCAGTGTTTTTCGTCAATGGTTACAACGGGCTTGGGATTCACTCAGTCCTTGCTGTTCCCCGCTACTTTGGCACCCATTTTCGCAACTTTGTTTTCGTAGGGGTGGGCGTCATCGACTCAAGCCGATTCAAAGGCCGGGAGGAGATTGAGAATCTTCGCCACCAGACGGAGAGCAATCTGCAACAATATGTCACCTTTGTGAAACGGCAGGGATTGTACGCCGAGTACTGGTGCGCCATGAGTACAGACGCCATCCACGAACTTGAACACTTAGCGCACGAAGTTGCGAAACGATTTCCTCGCGTCGTTTTCTTCTCTGGCAAACTCGTGTTTCAACAAGAACGCTTCTGGCATAAGGTACTACACAATCAAGCGGCCTTCACACTGCAGCGTCGCCTCCAGTTTGCCGGTTTACAAATGATGATTTTGCCGATCCGGGCACAGTAAAGATGTATGCACGTTCTGCTTATCGAAGACGAGAGGAAAGTCGCCAGTTTTATCCAGCGTGGATTGGAAGCTGAACACTACAGTGTCGATGTCGAGTATGATGGTGAGGCCGGAGTTCTCCGTTTGTGTGACAACAATTACGACTTAGTCATTCTTGACGTCATGTTGCCGAAACGAGACGGGCTTACCGTTTTACGCGACATCCGCGCTCGGCAGTCAAACATTCCGGTCCTATTGCTCACAGCTCGTGATACTGTGGCCGATAAGGTTGCGGGTTTGGATCAAGGAGCAGATGACTATCTCACAAAGCCCTTTGCCTTTGAAGAATTACTCGCTCGCGTACGCGTCTTGTTACGACGAGGAACACCCACCGCGGTGGCGCAGCTTTCTGTTGCCGACCTACGCCTTGATCTAGTGACACACCAGGTCACTCGCGCTGGCAAGCGCCTTGACCTGACGGCAAAAGAGTTCGCGTTGCTTGAGTTCTTTCTCCGTCATCCAGGTCGAGTGCTTAGCCGCGCCCTTATTGCTCAACATGTATGGGGAGTCGATTTCGATACCTTCACCAATGTCATTGACGTGTACGTCAATTATTTACGCAAGAAAATTGATTCTGAATTTGAACCAAAACTCCTTCATACCGTACGCGGTACAGGGTACGTACTCAAACCACCTGATACGTCATGATGCGTGTATGGCCTCGCACGATTAGAGCCCGGTTGACACTGTGGTATACCGCTATTTTCTCCGGCATGCTCGTGTTGTTGGGAATCGCCGCTCTCATTCTCCTTGATCGCGGCTTGCGGGAGAATATAGATGCATCTCTCCTTTCTGTTGCACGGTCGATCGCCGATTCAACCCGGAGCACGTCACGGCCAAGTTCAGGGTTTGATGACTTAGTCGAATCTTTACTTCCTCCCGGGTTTACCAGTCGCTACTTTAGCCTTCTTGACCCGTTTGGACGACCAGATCCGCGACTGGTCCCACGAGGTAGGTTACAACTCCCCTTGAGTCCCGAAGCACTTCACAACGCTGAACAAGGACGGGAAACATACCAGACGCTTACCGCGTCAGGGGAAGCCCAAGCTGCGCTACGCATGCTCACCCTCCCGGTCATTGAGCGTGGCCGTATCATCCACCTTGTACAAGTGGCAATGCCACTCGATAGTGCCAACGCAGCGCGCGCGCACTTCATTTTGATTCTCCTCAGCCTTACGCCGCTGGCACTTGGCGGCGCCGCTGCTGGAGGCTGGTTTCTTGCCAGCCGAGCACTCACCCCGGTTGATGCAATGGTCGAAGCTGCCCGCAAGATTGAAGCAGAAGATCTCTCTCGTCGGCTCGAAACCACGCCAAGTCACGACGAGTTATATCGGCTCGCAACGGTTCTCAACGACATGCTTGCCCGTTTAGAGCGTTCTTTTGCCGCCGTCCGCCATTTTAGCGCCGACGCGGCCCATGAGTTACGCACCCCACTCACCATTCTCAAAGGGGAAATGGAAGTTGCTCTCCAAGCCTCACGGTCTGAAGACGAATATCGTCAGATTCTCATGAGTTGTCTCGAAGAAGTTGATCGTCTGAGTGCGTTGGTTCAAGACTTACTATTCCTCGCTCGTTCTGACAGTGGGAATATCTCTGGAACCAACACTGCGGTCGATCTAGCTGCGATTTTCGCAGAAGTCGTCCAGCCTCTGCGAGTGCTTGCTGAAATGGCAAATGTAGAAATCACCGCGCCATCACCTCCATCATTATGGGTAAACGGTAATGCCTCAATGCTCTTTCGCTTACTCTTCAACCTTGGGGAGAATGCGATCAAATACACCCCACCGGGAGGAATGATAGAGCTACGTCTCGATCAGGACGGCTCAACCGTAGTGCTGCAAGTAAAAGACAACGGCCCCGGCATTCCTCCTGAAGAACAAGCTCATATCTTTGACCGTTTCTATCGTGGCGATCCGGCACGCAGCCGTGGCGGAACCGGGCTGGGCTTGGCGCTGGTACGTTCGATCGTCCTCCTCCACAAAGGCCAGATTTCCGTTGAAAGTGCCCTGGGAAAAGGCAGTTGCTTTCACGTTGCTCTACCGCTCATCAATCCGCTGACAACAAAGAATTCCTCGGTCTCACCCGTTGCTTCCGTATCGACCACAAAGCGGAGCAACTCATCCTGATACTCCTGGCCACCTGACACCCACAGCCCAGAGATCGGCGGGGCGTCCATTGTCAGGGCACCGAAGCGGGCAACTAACTCTCGGCGGGTTTCTTGGAACTTCTCAGGCTCGATTGGCGTACTATCGTTGTACTTAAGGGGCAGGAGGATTTCGTAGCGCTCGAACGGCATGGTCAAATCCTTCCGTCTCCAAGATCCGATAGGACAACCAGAGGACAACGAGTACCAGGGAGATAGTTCGCCAGTCTCGTGCCTTGATGCGGACTGCCGATGGTAATAAAGCGCCGCACCGGCCCTTTGCCAAAGGTCGGATACGCCGGATCATTAAGGAATTTCGGATCAAGCGCCATTGTTCGAGTGACTAACCCACCCATACTATTAGCCACCACCTCTGCCTGCACCGCCGCGACACTCGCCGTATTTTTGCACCTAAGAATCTTGTCCTGCAGACTCAGGTAAACAACAGGTGCCTCGGTGGCAAAGTCGCGGCTGGCGGTACAAGCGCCATTTTCCGCATCTCGATAATCAGCGCGATCAATCGGGAATGGGGCATTCCCCACCAATGGGGTGAAGTCGTTCCAGGTTTGGTCACACGACCAAATTCCATGCACCAAGAACACCAGGGGGCGTTTGATCTTGATCGGGCTCTTCTCTCCTTCGACCATAGGATTTGGCGGGAGTATCAGGAACACCGGCATTGCCGGAAAACTGAGGACCCGAGAGTTTTTAGAAAATTCACTTTTAGTGATTTCTCTTTGCCTCGGCAAACCCTTTCCTCCTTCGCACCACCACCAATCTGCCGTCTATCAACATAAGAAGGGCAAGGTTTGGCTAGTCGGACGATGAACCAACTCCACGCCTTTGACAAAACTGACACAGCACCGACATGCCCAGATGACAGAACTGTCATGCCTGACCGAATGAAACGTGCCAAAATTGTGACTTTCCTGCCTTTTCCCCTCAGTCTCGCATGTTCTGTGTCATTTCTGTCACAATGACACTGGCATATTACTGGCCCAGTTCTTGCTCCCCTCTAGGACCCAAGGAGAACAAGTAGTATGTCAATCCGGATCCTCATCGCCGACAACCACATCATGTTTGCTGACATGCTTCAGTACACGCTCTCTCACCAACCGGCACAGTACACTGTCGTAGGAATCGCAAGCGACGGTGAAGCTGTCTTAAAATTAACCTTGTCCCAGCGACCTGACCTGTTGTTGTTAGATGACGAGATGCCAAAATTGGGGCGCCTCGCCTCCTTCTGCCAAGAACTACTCCGACAAAGTCCGGAAACGAAAATTCTCGTCATCGGAAGCCAAACAGAAGAAGAGGATGCTATTGAAGCAGCGGTGGGTGGCGCTCATGGATACATCTCCAAAGTAGCGCCAGTAGCTGACCTCTGTACTGCGATGACCACGGTTCATGCTGGTGGCATCTGGGCCGACCCACACCTGCCACCTCGCGTGTTCCACACGTTTCTTCGTTGCAAAGGTGAGACGGCCCAGAACCTCAAGGAACTGAGCCGCCAGGAGTTAATGGTTCTTACTCTCCTTGCACAAGAGATGAGCAACCAACAGATTAGTATACGGCTTAATATCAGCCCAAAGACGGTAAAGAATCATCTCACCCACATCTTTGCGAAACTACGAGCGAGCAATCGTCATCAGGCAGCGCAGCAGTTCTTCATCGCCGATGGCAGCGGGCACCAGCCGACCGAACAGATACGAGTCTCATAGGAAATTTTCCCTACGTATCTCTTGACAGCTCTCTACAGGGAGGGGGTTCCGCTCTCGAAAGAAGAAATCGAAGAATCTTCTTTGAGGCGCACCCTCACCTACGATAGCAGGTTCCGCAGGCCGGTTGCGAAAACATACGTCTCAGCAGATCCTTTTCGCGTTGCTTCGGGTCGGGTGACTTTTACCGTGGTAAAAGCGGCGCGGAGCTCTGTCAGAAATGGTTTGTACTGTGCCCCCATAAAGACTTTGAGTAGTAAGGCTCCTCTTGGCCGTAAGAGTCTGAGCGCGCACGCCAAAGCTGTTCGACAAAGATCCATAATGCGCGCGTCGTCGGTCTCGCGAATACCACTCAATTGGGGAGCCATATCCGAGAGGACGATGTCGACTGGTCCAGCTAACAGCGAGAGGATCTTCTCCTGTTGTCTCGGGTCAGTCGCGTCGCCTTGCAAGAGGATCACATTCGACAAAGGCAGAGAATCGAGGGCTACCAGATCAATGCCGATCACTTGTCCAGTGTTGCCGACCAAAGATGCTGCCACTTGCACCCAACCACCGGGCCAAGACCCAAGATCAACAACCCGGCCTCCAGGTTTGAATACACGAAGCTCCTGATGCAGTTCAAGCAGTTTGTATGCTGCTCGCGAACGGTAGCCTTCTTGTTTCGCCTTCTTATAAAAGGTGTCTTTGCGGTTGTACACGGTCTCACACTTTACGCTTTAGCCGTTGAATCCCAGACTTTTACCGGTCAACCTCAAACTTACACTCCTCGCGGGCGAATGTAGCGCTGATAGACCTTGGGAAGTTCAGTCGGCAGTGAAGCAACGTCTTCGAGAACAAGATAGCGCGAGGGCTCACACATTTCCCGCAGATAATCATGGCCAGCTTTATCGACGGTTAAACAGAAAGTGAGAACCCCAGCCCGGTCAGCTTCTCGCAGCGCGGTCATCGTGTCACGAATTCCGTACGTAATAGACCGCCGATCAGACCCATAGTCCAGATCTTGGGGAAAGCCGTCGCTTAATAACACGAGCAGTTTGACTCGACACGCCACATCTTTGAGCTTCGCTAAGGAATGTCGCAGTGCCGCTCCCATACGGGTTGACTGTTTGGGTTCGATCGCTCCGATCCGCCCCTTCGCTGTTGACGAAAGAGATTCGGTAAATGACTTGACGTGGTAAAATTCAATGTTCTTTCGCCCTTGACCAGAGAACCCATAGATCGCATACGTATCGCCGATCTCTTCGAGGGCTTCGGCCATCAGCACCAGCGCTTCTTTAGTGACATCAATGATACGCCGTGGCTTCGGTTCAGGCACCATCGGACGTTTCTTCCACATGGCCTGCCAGTCGTCTTGCTCGTCTTCAGTATACTGTCGGACAAGAGGAACAATGGGTTCATCGGTCGATGCACTCATGTCAAGCAGGAATAACGCTGCAACGTCTCGTTCGGTCTGTCGTCGTATCGTGTACAGTTTCGGCGACGGACTCACTCCTGCACGAATGTCCGTCGCCGCCGTCACAACCGCATTAAAATCAAACTCTTCACCATCCTCCAACCCCCGCACAGTACGATACTGTTCTGGTCGAATACGCTGGAACTCGTGTTTCACCGCTGGTGTCAGGGCAGCGTAGTCATTAAGCGTCTGGGAAAAATACTCCCCTGAATCGCCAACCAGGACAATCTCCCGTAACCGACACCAGCGCGAACGATAATCACTAATCTGATAATCCCACTCATCGTAGAAAAACGTCAAAGCGGTATCACGTTCCCGCCGCCGCTGTCCCGCCACGACACTGCCATTCTCCGCTTCAATCTGTTCACGTTCTCCATCGTTGGGGAATTTCCCGTTTAAGTCACTAATGTACAAACCCTGAGGTGTGATGGTATCGCTCTTCCCCTGGCGAATCTGCAGTTCGACTCCGGCCTCAATCAGCGCCTTCAGCTCTTCCGCAGACAGGGGCGAACCACCTTCACGCTCATCACGTTCGGGATCAAGTTCAAGCTGTGGCAGGTCCGGTACGTCCGAGGGCGGCAGGCTGTCATCCATCTCAAGGTCCAGCAGCGCGTCGCCAGTAACTTTATCGAACATCAGTGAACCGAAGGCAGCAGGATCGCGGGCGTTCCGCGCC
>JAYVFX010000017.1:0-7619 GCA_043772795.1 Deltaproteobacteria bacterium | reverse complement strand
GCATACTCCTCATTGGCACGGTATTCGCGCCCCCGCATGACCGGATCCACCATGATCGCGATCAGCGGGCCAATCTCTCCGCCGTAGATCAAGTTGTCCAGCACCGTCGGTAAGCGCCCGCGGTGGAGGTACTCACCGCCGTCGTGCACCCAGAGGGTGGGAAAACGCCGCGTGCGCTCTGCATCGTAGCTCGGGGGCAGGTAGACGTAGATCCGGCGCCGATTCCCCAGCAGCCGGCTCTCAAAGTCGAACTCCTCCATCCGGCCATGAGGGATGGTGGGCACCCAGCTCAGCTCCGGCGACTCGTGGAAGTCCCCGACCACGAAGTAGGAGTTCCACCCCCCGATGCCACTGTCCACAGTCTGGGGACAACGGGGATCCACGATCACCTGCCCGTTGACGACTACCTTATACTCCAGCCGCGCGGGCCCCTCGAGGTCCAGGGTGCGGTGAAAGATTCCGGTGTGCCGCAGTGGAGTCAGAGGCATCGTTACACCTGTCCGGCCCCAGTCGGTGAACTCGCCAGTGACGTCGACTTGGTGCGCCCGTGGATCGTAGTAGACAAAGTGGACGGCGGGCCCGTCGATCAGCGGTGTGCCCACGGTGCCGAGCAGATGCAAGAACTGCTGCACCTCGTTCTGCAGGTACGGCTCCGGGGCTTGCTCGAGGCGTTGCCGCCAAGCCGGAAAGCTCCAGGCGGCCTGCTCGCGTTGCCTCTCACTCATTGTGTTACTCCTTCCCAGGATGTATGCTCGCGGCCTGCACTTAGCCCAGATTCTGCTGCACTAAATCGAACCACACGAGATTAGCACAGGGTCCGACAAAAATCCCCCCGCGCGGCGCGCGGCCCCCTTTACGAAAGGGGGCATTTTCCTTCCCCCCTTTTTCAAAGGAAGGTTAGGAGGGATTTATCACTCTCTGTTACGAAGTGTACGAACCTCCTGTGGACTGAGAGTTCCTCCCTGATTCGTCTCACCTGCCAGGCTCTATAGTCCTACAGTTGTACGTAAGAGACGGTTCTCTACGCGAAGGCGGCATCCAAAAATTGGACCTGCTCCGGAGAGAGGCGCCAGCCTGACGCCTGGCAATTCTCCTCAATGCGGGCCAGCGTATTCGATTTGGGAATGACGATGACATTGGGTCGGGAGGTGCACCAGTTCAGCGCCACCTGCGCCAGGGTCTTCCGCGTGTAGGTCGCCACTTGCTCCAAGGCTTGCATCCGTTGCAGGTAGGTCGCCACCTGCGGAACGGCTTGCATCCGCCAATTCTGGGGGAACCACGAGCGGGTTGCCAAACGTCCATCATCTAACGGCGTGTACGCGATAATCGTGATGCGCTGCATGAGGCAGTAGGGCAACATATCCCGCTCAATCTCCCGGCGGTTGAGGTTGTATAAGACCTGGTTGGCGACAAGCGGATATTTGCTCATCGCTGCCTGCGCCTCGCGCAACTGCTCGAGGGAGAAGTTACTGACCCCGAGGTATCTGACCAGCCCCCGATCGACCAAAGTTTCCATGGCGCGCATAGTCTCCTGAATTGGCACTGACCAGTTCGGCCAGTGGATCTGATACAGATCAATACAGTTTGTCTCCAGCCGACGCAGACTGGCCTCTGCCGCCCGTAGCACGTCGTCGTAGTGCAGGTGGTCTGCCGACACTTTGGTCGCAAGGAATACGCGATCACGCATTCCTTTGATTGCCTGACCGACGACGTCTTCTGTGCCGTACATTTCCGCAGTGTCGATGAGGAAGGCTCCGAGCTCAATACTGCGTCGCAAAGGCTCAACCCCTCCACTATACTTCCACACCCCCAGTCCGACCTCCGGCACCATCACGCCAGTGTTGCCAAGCGATTTCAGTTCCATGGACATACCCTCCCTTCGATAAGCCAGAACCTCATGGATAATCCAGAGTACGCTCTTGTTGGGAACCTCCCTCCGCAGGTCGCAAATCATCCACCACGTCGAGAAACTCCTCAAACGGTAATGCCGGCAGCGTACGAACCTCATACGTCCCATGGCCTGCGGCCAGCACGCCGCGGCGAAAGAGGTGCTTGATCGCATCCCGGTCCGGCATCTCAATGATTGACACAAAGTCATATTCTCCCAGCGTGGCATAGAGATCGACAATCTTATAGCCCGTCTCGGTAAAGAAGATTTTGGTTTCCTCGTAGATGGCTCGGGCTTGCTCGATATTCATTGCGCCCTCGCGGGTGAGCTTCAACAGGACAACGGCGCGCGCCATAATGTAGCCTCCTTTGCTCCAACCGAACCGTCTGCCGGCTAGAGCGCGCGTAGTGATGGACCTCCTCCTTGCGCATCTCTCCATCCTTCAGTTTTTGATCACCTCACTTAAAGTTCTATTAAAGTTCCATAGAACAGTCGCGTGTGCATATGCGCCTCCATTCCTGAATGAGTGCTACTTTTCCACTCAGGTATACAGGAAGTTATAGCGTGTCGAGCGGCTAGCCCAGTTGTGTAAGGCTGTACGAGAGCTTCCCGGCGCTTCGCTCGCTGAAAACGTCACAGACAATCTCTCACTCTACGTAAGAACCAGGCGGTAGTTCTGTGTCTGGTTATTATCCCAAGTGGCAAAGTCATCATCAGGAATAGGCGAATTGGTACGGAGCAATTGGTAGGTGTACTCAACCGTTGCGCCCCGCGGCCCCCACACTTTCGCAACGTACCGACGTGGCAACGGCACGGTCTGGATTAGTTCATAAATGGCGTCGTCTGCAATGCCTTCTCCCTCGCGGTCGTGTCCCGCCCGTTCCTCGTTGGTTTGCAGATTCAACCCCGCGAGTTTGGTTTGAGTCCAATTAGTCGCTGCCCAACCGTTGACACTCCAGAGCAGCCGCACCTCGGTGATCCGTCCTGCCGTATCAACGTACGGAACCTCCTGCGCGACAATCTCCTCAGTAAAGATTGAGGAAAACTCCTCTCTTCCACCCCGCACGAACACAAAGCGGTAGTGCAGTTGATAAGAATCCTTATTGTCGAGGTAGCGTGGAATCTCGATCACTCCTTGGCGGAGACGAGGAGTGGTGTTTGGCACCACCGACATGACCTCAGTCTCTTCTTGCCCATTCCATTTCGCCGCCTCACCTAATACTGACCACGTATAGCGGATCTCGACCATCTCGATTCCAGGTTCCTGGTCGACCCACGTTTTCGTCAACTGAAACACCGTCCACCTCCTATATTATCTGCATCATCGCCTGTTTTGCGCGACTGCGCTTGACTTCATAACTACGGGCTGTCGGTCTCCCCATAAAGAGTGGCGTAATGCGAGAGAACAGCTCACGCGCGATTTCACCATCCGCATACGCGGCCAGCGCCTCCTTGTTTTCCCAAGTGCTGATCCCCACGATTTCGTTGCCGTTTTGGAGGACTTGACCATGCAGACAGCCGGACTCGTTTTGTATCCGGTCAACAAATTCGCGGAGGATGGACATGGCTTCCTGCTCTTTGCCCGCTTGGATCGTGCCATAAAACAGACGGGTGTACATCATAATATGCTTCTCCTTTTACCCAATTTCCTTGTTCCTAGAGCGTATGAACGACATATCCCCAGTAGTCTTCCCACCGCTCGTCGCGATTGGGAGTCCACATCGCACCGACATGCCAACGCTGGTGCACCTCGGCTCCCTTCGGGCCATAGATTTTGCCGACGAAACGACGAGGCAACGATAACGAGCTCAGTTTTTCCGAACGGGTGCGTGAGAAATTCTCTTTGTCCTCGGTTCCGTAGAACTTGTGGGAACGATGTGTGTCGTCTTCACCAAAGCGTTCAATAAACTCTAGCACTTCTGTCGGCTGGTACTGGGGAGCATCCCAATCGTAGACGCTCCAGAAGATACACATGCCGCCTAAGTTGCCTTGGAAATCGAGGTATTCGACTTCTTTACTCACAATCTCCTCAGTATACAGCGGACTCTGCTCACGCTTGCCATTGCGGAATACCTCGAAGTAGTGATGAAAGGTGTAGTTCTCGGTGTAACCAGCAGAGGTGGAGGGATCCTGAATCGCCTTCGGCAAGCGGATCACTTTACGGCGAACACCGTCGTCAGGGAGTTCAACGCGCTCGGAGGCCGACTGTACGTACTCGCCGGATTCGGCCACGGTCGTGCCACCCATACCACGTACGAGCACGCCGCCACGCGGCATAGCACGAGTCTCACGATGGGTTTCCCAGTCAGGCGGTTGTCCCACTGGCGTCCAGGTATAGTGGATATTGACCAGCTCAATGTTTGGCTCGTTATCGACGTAGCTCCGCTTAATGTAGAATGACATAATCCTTTCCTTTCGCTTGTCCCTCGACGAGATCCTGTGCGCAAACTCGCTTGTCCCTGTGTTCCTGTCAGTTTCACTTATTCCCGTACCACGACTATCACCGGTGTGCAATGCGAAGACAAATCGAGAGCTGCCACCGCCGGAAACGCTTCGCCTATTCCGGCCTACTTAACTGTTGCAGACGAAAGACGGCAAGAGAACGGGCCTCTAGGACATAGGGTTTTCTCGCACGTATCACTCGCTGAGGTCGCCGCCCAGTGACCTCTCGCGTATCAAGCACCAACTCCCAGTGCCCGTCGTCTCGTTGGAGCGGCAGAACGAATGAGAGCGGTTCGTAATGGCCATTGAGCAGGATCAATAACGTGTCGTCGTTAATGCGCTGTCCGCGTGTATCAACTTCCTCAATGGCATCACCGGCGAGACGCAGCGCGAGGCTGCGAGTGTGCCAGTTGTTCCAATCATCCTCTGTCATCTCTTCTCCATCCGGGCGAAACCAGGTCAGGTCTTTCACTTCCGACCCGCGGATACGCCGACCTTGAAAGAATTTTCGTCGGCGTAACACCGGATGCTGATGAAACAGGCGAATGAGCAATTTGGTAAAGGCCAACAGGTTTTGTTGCTGGTGGTCGAGGTGCCAATCAACCCATGAGACGGCATTGTCCTGACAATAGGCGTTATTGTTTCCCTGTTGCGTCCGCCCGATCTCGTCACCTGCCTGGAGCATAGGAACACCTTGTGATAAAATCAGAGTCGCAAGGAAATTCCGTTGCTGACGTTCTCGTAACGCAAGGATCGCAGGATCATTGCTCTCGCCTTCAACTCCGCAATTCCAGCTCAGATTGTCATTGTGTCCATCGCGGTTCTCTTCGCCATTATCGGTGTTATGCTTCTCGTTGTAGCTGACCAAATCACGCAGGGTGAACCCGTCATGGGCCGTGATGAAATTGATACTGGCATGAGGACGCCGACCTTCCCCTTCATAGAGATCGCTGCTGCCGGTCAAGCGATACGCTACCGTGCCCGCTAATCCGCTATCGCCTTTCCAAAAACGTCGCATCGTGTCACGATACTCAGCGTTCCACTCTGCCCACAACACTGGAAAGTTGCCCACTTGATAGCCGCCCTCACCGAGATCCCACGGCTCGGCGATGAGTTTGACCTGTGAGATGACCGGGTCCTGGTGAATAATATCGAAAAACGCGCCGAGTCGGTCTACCGCATGGAGTTCCCGTGCCAACGCTGATGCCAGGTCAAAACGGAATCCGTCTACATGCATCTCCAACACCCAGTAGCGCAGGCTATCCATCATGAGCTGCAACGTGCGGGGGTGCGTCATGTCCAGGGTGTTGCCGCAGCCGGTGTAGTCCATGTAGTAGCGTGGGTTGTCGGCCATCAAGCGGTAATATGCGGCATTGTCGATGCCACGGAAGCAGAGCGTTGGTCCCAGGTGACTTCCTTCACCGGTGTGGTTGTAGACAACGTCAAGAATCACCTCAATGCCCTCTCCGTGGAGGGCCTTCACCATTTCTTTGAACTCCGCCACCTGTTGCCCAGCAGTGCCCCTCCCGGCATAGAGTGTTTCCGGCGCAAAGAAACCAATAGAATTATAGCCCCAGTAGTTGGTGAGCCCACGGTCGAGCAGATGCTTGTCCACCACGAACTGCTGCACCGGCAGCAACTCAACGGCGGTAATGCCCAGCGAGTGGAGGTAGTCAATGACTTCGGGACAGGTCAAACCAGCATAGGTTCCTTGGAGTTGCTTCGGCACGTCAGGATGACGCGCGGTAAATCCTTTTACGTGCAGTTCGTAGATAATCGTCTTGTGCCAGGGAGTATGTGGATGTGCATCGTTCCCCCAGTTGAACGTGGGGTCTATAACCACGCACTTCGGCATTCCGGCGGCACTGTCGCGTTCATCGTGAGACAGATCAGCGTCCGGGTGGCCGATAGTGTAGCCGAACAACGCGTCACCCCAGTGGATGACACCGGCAAACGCTTTCGCATAGGGGTCCAAGAGCAACTTGGCTGGGTTGAAGCGGTGACCGTTGGTTGGTTCGTAAGGACCGTGCACGCGGTAACCATAGAGCTGCCCTGGACGGAGACCCGGCAGATATGCGTGCCAGACTTGATCAGTATGCTCTGGCAGACGAATGCGTGCGGTCTCTTGGTTTCCTTCCGGTCCATCGAACAGACAGAGTTCAACTGCCGTCGCGTTCTGCGAAAACAGCGCAAAATTAACTCCCGCCCCATCCCAGGTAGCGCCTAGCGGATATGGATGTCCTGGCCAGATGTCCATAAGTCTTCAGTTCAAAGTTCAACGTTTAAGGTTCAAGTGACCCAATGCTTCAATGGCTCAATGTTTCAATGACTCAATTCTTCTAACAGCACTTTCGTTTCTTGTAAGTCTTTCGTGTCAAACCCTTTGGTGAACCAGCTGGAGACAGTCGCCAACGCGACGTGTGATCTACCGCGACCGTGGGAAACGGATATAAGAAATAAAAATGCCGCGGTTCTCGGGAAGTAACTGATACACGATGCCGTAACCGGAAACGACGAGCTGTCGAAAGGCCCGCCATTCACCTTGCATGGCTTTCCCGAGGAGCGGGTATTCTCGCAACACTTCTACTCTAGCGATAAGAACTTCGCGGACGGTGGCAAGTATCCGGCTGAGATCCCGCTCCGCCGTAAGAGACCAGATGATGTCAGGCATCAGGCACTACGACGATGGAGATAACGAGCAGCAATTTCCTCGTGGGAAAGAATCCGTCCCTCGGCCAGATCGGCCTTGGCGGCCCGCAGTTTGTTCTTGTTGTCCGGGTCTTGCAATTGCTCCCAGGTCGCAAGGATCGACTCAATTTCTTCCCAGCGATCCCTGCCAATAAGGACCGCAACTGGTTTCCCAGAGCGAGTAATAATTACCTCCTCACCACTATGTTCCGTCTCAGCAAGAATTCCTCCAAGATCTTTCCGCAAGCTCACACTGCTAATGGTATTCATGTGTCGCTCTCCTCAGGTCTTCCTTCAGGTCATAGCGGTCTCCCAGGGTTGTGTAAATCCTGAGTCCCATCTTGGCATTGAATCATTTGTTCATCAGATCATCGAATCATTGATGAAAACAATTCTTCAACTCTTCAATCACTCAATCTCCCGATGGCTCAATGCTTCAATCAGCGCCTTCGCCTCTTGCAAGTCCTTCGTATCAAACCCTTCGGTAAACCAGTTGTAGACCTCGGCCAACAGTTTGTGAGCTTCTTTCTGCTTGCCTTGTTGTTGCCAAAGACGCGCGAGGCTCGTTGCTGCGCGCAGCTCCAGCGACTTTGCGCTTTGG
>JAYVFX010000016.1:0-2063 GCA_043772795.1 Deltaproteobacteria bacterium | reverse complement strand
CGCAGCTCCCACGACTTCGCCTGTTGCTTGCGGGCGACTTCAATTGCCTTGAGAAAACACGCCTCCGCTTCGGATTGCGGATTGTGGAATGCGGATTGCAGATTTTCGACTTTGAACTTTGAACTTTGAACCTTGAACGTTGAACTGTTGAAGCGTCAGCTCGCCTTTTAATCGATACAACTCCGCTTCGTGGAGACGCGCCCCAGTTTTATCTACCTGAGCCAGTGCTTCGGCTAACACGCTTAGTCCCTCCTTTACCCGACCCACTTTCCCATATGCCTCAGCTAACAGAGCAAGCCAATACGGACGCTCCAACTCTACACCAGTAGCTCGCCAAGCGGCCAAGCCCTGCTGCATCTGGGTAATCCCCTCTTCTTCTTTCCCCTGCGTAGTTAGCGCCCATCCCCGCAGCATAGTTCCCTCCGCTGCCCATGGCGCAAACCCCTGCTCAGTCGAGAGTGTAATGAGTGCCTCTGCTCGCTCTTGGGCAGCTTGCCCCTGCCGGTGAAGTTGATGGAGCATGGCAGCAACGTTCAAAGCAAAAGCTAAGCTATAGGGATGAGCTAACTCTTGGGCTAGGGTGAGGGCCTCGTGGCTCCGCTTCAAGGTCTGGTCCGGATAGCCAAGCAGCCCCACAACCCAGGCTGCAAGGGATAGACAAGCCACCCCACCAGAGAGGAATGCGAGAGAGCGGTGCTGTTTGAGGTCATAGAGGACAACACCTTGTTCTAGGTGTCCTCGGCTAGGAACGAACTCTCCAAGGTGGAATAAGGTCAGTCCTAACAGATAATGGGACCACAAGAGGCGAGTTGGGTTGTGTAGGCGCTGGCCTAGGCTGAAGTACTGCTCTCCTAGCGCACGCGCTGTTTGCGACTCTCCTCGTTCCAGATAGAACGTCAATAGTCCCCCCAGCACAGGGAACAGTTGGCGAGGGTCCTCCACCTGTTGGCACAACTCTCGCGCCCGAGCGTAGACCCCTTCCACTTCTGGGGAGCCATAACCTTGGGTGGCCTGTAACGGAGGACCTAGAGTTATCTGCAACCGAAGTTCTTGCCGTACCCGCTCGGGGGTATCGGGGAGAGTCTGAAGCAATTCTAATCCCTTGGTGAGCAGACTGATTGCCTCCTGATAGGCCGAGTGCTGCACGGCGTTCTCGCCTGCGTACTGTAGATACTTGATGGCCTTGCGATGGTCCCGCCCCCGCTCGAAGTGCACGGCGAGTTCGGCGGCGATCTCTCGGGCCCGCTCGCCATAGGCTTGTTCTCCCCGCTCCCCAATCTGCCGATGCAACCGAACACGCCGACTCGCGGAGATCTGCTCGTACAACACTTCTTGATACAACGCATGGACAAAGCCATAGCGCGCCGCACTGGTCCCATCGGGCCACTCCCTCGTTCCCCGTGCCCGCAGAAATTGTTCCCGGTGCACCAAGGTATCACACTGCGCTTCTACGGCTTCGGTGGATTGCTCCGCCCCCGTGGCCACTGCGACTGCTGAGAACTCCGCTCCCGCCACACTGCCCACTTCTAAGATTGCACGCTCCGCAGGACTCACCTGCATCAGGCGTTGCTCGATCATCTGGCGGAGATTCTCCGGGACGGCGATGGCCAGTTCCGCGTTCTTCAACACCCACTGCCCACCAACCTGGGTCAGCACTCCCTGTGAGAGCAAATGGGTCATCACATTGACCATAAAGAGCGGGTTACCATCCGTGCGGCGGTGAATAACGTGGGCCATACGTTGTAGGGACGATGGGGAAAGGCCCTCACCCCGACCCTCTCCCGCTGACGCAGGAAAGGGAGCGCTCAACCGTTGCGTGAGATATTCTGCCACCGCCGCTTCGCTCAGAAAATCCAGCGCCAGTTCTTGGCAGTATCCATGTACCTGCAACCCCTGCTTGACTGCCTTCAGGTGATGCTCGTGGGTCAACACCTCTACCGGACGATACGTACCAATCACTAATAGGCGCGCGAACGACTCCCTGCACTCATCCTGATGGATGTGCAACTGCCTGGCATGGATGGACGAGCGGCGCTCAAGCTTTTGAAAGCGGACGTGAGCAC
>JAYVFX010000015.1:0-4602 GCA_043772795.1 Deltaproteobacteria bacterium | reverse complement strand
GGGCCGGGCTGCCCACTGGTCGCGACCCGAAAGGCTTTGTTGATGATCTCTGGAACGCGACGTACGTCCATCACTCGTTCCGACCACTTGGTGATCGGTTTGAACATGCCGACTTGATCCATCTCTTGGAACGCGCCCATACCAGATTGTGACAGTGCACTCGCACCACCTAACGCAATGACGGGTACGCCATCAAGAAATGCATTGCCAACACCGGTAATCAGGTTGGTAGCTCCAGGACCTGACGCCGCAAAGCACACCCCTGGTTTACCGAGTACGCGGCTATACGAATGCGCAGCCATCGCCGCTGCTTGTTCGTGCCGCACATCAACCGAGCGAAAGCCAATCTCGATACAGCGTGATGCGACATCGACCATCGGCCCGCCGGTGAGATAAAAGACCGTATCTACGCCTTCATCCTTCAGGGACTTCACAACCAAATCATTGCCACTTGTTTTAGCCATGCTATACACCCTCCTTACGTATGAATTCGGAATAATGAAAGGACCGGGGATTATTAGTGACATACTGCCGGAAAGAATGCCAGAGCCGACAAATAAGGAAAGGACGATTGAGCACCTGGACGAATCTCGTGTGGTTTGATTTAGTCGCCTGACCGGTGGGGGTTCTGCTTGCTCCGCGGGAGGCAAAGGAGTACAGAGGTCGGAGAGGCTCTTCAAACCGACACTTCCGCTTTGCTAGAGGTTCATCCATGACCTACGATGAGGTGCTGACCCAAGTTCTGGAGTTGCTCCAGCGTGACCAACGGGTTGCCTACCGGGTCTTGAAACGTCGCTTCGGGATCGATGATGCGTATGTGGACGACCTCAAAGCTGACCTTATCAAGGCCAAACGGCTGGCGATTGATGAGGATGGCGAGGTATTGGTGTGGGCGGGCGAAGAGCTAAGAGCAAGGAGCCAAGAGCAAGGAGCAAAAAGTAAGGAAGAGGAAAGAAGCAAAGCCCAACAATCTACTAACGCGCCACGCCCCACAGATCACGCTCCACGTGCGGAGGCCGAACGTCGCCAACTGACGGTGATGTTCTGTGACTTGGTGGGCTCCACTGCGCTCTCCACCCAACTCGATCCCGAAGAGCTGCGCGAAGTCGTACGCTCGTATCAAGAAACAGGCGCCGAGATCATCAGTCGATACGATGGTCACGTCACGCAGTATCTTGGCGATGGGCTGTTGGTGTACTTCGGCTATCCGATGGCGCATGAAGACGATGCGGCTCGCGCCGTGCGCGCGGGGTTGGAAATTGTTGAGCAACTACAGAGCCACGCGCGTCAGCAAGCGGGCAATGCTTCGCTCCCTCACGGTCGCGGCTCGGATTCTCTCCGCGTCCGCATTGGCATTCACACCGGGTTAGTCGTCATCGGCGAGATGGGCGGTGGAGAAAAACGCGAGATCCTCGCCTTGGGTGAGACGCCCAACCTCACCGCCCGCATCCAGGGGCAAGCTGAGCCTGATACAGTTCTCATCAGTGCAGCTACCTATCGCTTGATCGAGGGCTTGTTTGACTGTGAAGACCGCGGACAACCAGAACTCAAGGGAGTATCGACCCCGCTGACACTCTATCGGGTACTCAAGGCGGAGGAAGCGCAGAGTCGCTTTCAAGTGGTTGCACGCAAAGGACTCACCCCGCTCGTCGGGCGCGAACACGAGTTCGGTCTGTTGCGCGAGCGCTGGGAGCGAGTAAAAGACGGGACAGGGCAAGTCGTCTTGCTCAGCGGCGAGCCGGGCATTGGCAAATCTCGCTTGGTGGAGGCGCTCAAGGAGACCGTCGCGCACGAGGGGGCACGCTGTCTGGAATTGCGCTGTTCGCCGTATCACCAGAACAGCGCACTCTATCCGGTGATTGAGCACATGCAGCGGATGCTGGGATTGCAGCGCGAGGAGAGTTCTGACGAGAAGCTGCAGAAGCTGATCGTAGGGGCGCACAGCTGTGCGCCCCTACAGCCAGAGGCCATTCCGCTGTTGGCTGCATTACTGTCACTGCCCCATCCGGATGGATATCCTACTCTCACATTGAGCCCGCAGAAACAGAAAGAGAAAACGCACGAAGCGCTCGTCGCTTGGCTCTGTGAGGAGGCAAAGCAACAGGCGATGACTTATGCCTGGGAAGACCTGCATTGGGCTGACCCGTCCACTCTGGAATTGCTCACGCTCTTTCTCGCTCAAGTGCCGGCCACGCGGCTGCTAGCGGTATTAACGTTTCGACCGGAGTTTATGCCACCGTGGGGCTCCCATTCCTATCTCAGTCAGCTGACTCTTAGTCGGCTGGGGCAGACCCATGTCGAGGCAATGGTCAAGAAAGTCACTGGCGGCAAAGCGTTACCAGCTGAAATTATCCAACAGATTGTGAGTAAGACGGATGGCGTTCCGTTGTTCGTGGAGGAGCTGACTAAGAGCGTCATGGAGTCTGTAGGGTCTATTGAGTCTATTGGGTCTGGAGGAAAACTCGGCCAGTCATCCCTACAATTGGGCATTCCCGCCACGTTACAGGATACATTGATGGCCCGGCTGGATCGGCTAGGGCCAGCAAAAGAGATCGCCCAGATCGGCGCTACGATCGGACGCGAATTCACTTATGAGTTACTCAAAGCGCTCTCCCCGCTCAACGAGGACTTGTTGCAGCAAGGACTGCGACAATTAGTAGACGCCGAGCTGGTGTTTCAGAGTGGCGTACCGCCGCAGGCACGGTATCTGTTCAAACACGCATTGGTACAGGAAACGGCGTATCAGTCGCTGCTCAGGAGCCGTCGTCAGCAGTTGCATCAGCACGTGGCGCAAGTGTTAGTGGAACAGTTTGTTGAGATCGTCGAGAGCCAACCGGAGTTAGTCGCACATCATTACACCGAAGCCGGACTTATCGCGCAGGCCATTCCGTATTGGCAGAAGGCGGGCCAGAGAGCTATCCAGCGCTCAGCCTATGTGGAAGCGATAAGTCACCTCACGAAGGGGCTGGAGTTGCTCAAGACCCTGCCGGATACTCCCGAGCGCATCCAGCAAGAACTCACGTTGCAACTTACCTTGAGCAATCCGCTCACGGCCACCAAAGGTTATGTGGCCTCGGAAGTGGAAGCAACCTACACCCGAGCGTTAGAGCTGTGTAGGCAGCTAGGGGAAACTCCTCAGCTCTTCGTGGCGCTGCTAGGGCTGTCGACGGTTCATCAACTGCGGGCGGAGTACCAGACCGCGCGTGAGCTAAGAGAGCAGTGCCTCCGCTTAGCCCAGGGCGTACAAGACCCGACCCACCTCATGTGGGCTCACATGCCACTGGGGCTGACCTTGTTCTTCCTGGGAGAGATTGCCCTGACCCAAGACCACCTGGAGCAGAGCATTGCCCTCTACGATCCACAGAAACACGCTCCCCTTGTCTCCGGTGCTCTGGTAGACCCCGGAATGGGCAGCCTATCCTATGCGGCCTTAACCCTGTGGTTGCTTGGCTATCCGGACCAAGCCCTGAAGAGAAGCCAAGAAGCTCTCACCCTGGCCCAGGAGTTGTCTTACCCTTATAGCCTGGCTTATGCTCTGAACTTTGCTGGCAATCTCTATCAGTTCCGCCGGGAGTGGCAAGCAGCTCAGGAGCGGGCAGAAGCGCTGCTGGCACTTGCTAGCGAGCAGGGGTTTCCGGTCTGGTTAGCATGGGGGACCATCATGCGGGGCTGGGCACTGGTCGAGCAGGGACAAGGAGAAGAGGGGATCGCTCAGATACGCCAGGGCCTGGCCGCTTGGCGAGCCATGGGATCAGCAGTATGGTGGCCGTATTTTCTTGCCCTTTTGGCCGAGGCGTACCGAAAAGTGGGGCAGGGCGAAGAGGGGCTGGGTGTGCTTGCCGAGGCGCTGGCTACAGTAGACAAGACTGGGGAGCGTTACTACGAAGCCGAGCTGTATCGGCTCAAAGGTGAGCTAACGCTGCAAAAGTTATCAGTTGTCAGTTATCAGTTATCAGTTACCGATCCCCGATCCCTGACCCCCGACCTCTACGCCGAAGCCGAAGCGTGTTTTCTGAAAGCGATAGAGATTGCTCAGAGCCAAAAAGCAAAATCGTGGGAACTCCGTGCCACTACCAGCCTTGCTCGTCTTTGGCAACAGCAGAGCAAGAAAGCTGAAGCTCACCAGATGTTATCCGAGATCTACAACTGGTTCACCGAAGGGTTTGATACGAAAGATTTGCAAGAGGCGAAGGCGCTTCTCGATAGTTTCGCGTCGAGCGTCTAGGGCAGTTAACCATCCGTAGCGGGTGCAGGTGGAATGGCTGACCCGTTCCGCAGTTGCCAGACGTGGCTCTCGTGAGCAAACCGCGCGGCATCAGGAGTCACCCATCGCCCTGCGACGACTGGAATCACCGGCGTACCAAGTTGGGCGAGTAATGCTGCTCGCTGCACTGCACGGTCGACATCTTGCTCTCCCACGCCCCACGACACCCCGACGACCAGGTAGACGTCAGGCCCGCCTTTCCCACGTTTGCCGCGAATGATGATATCCGCCAGTGAGATTTCATGCACCTGCGACTCAGTGAGCACCCCAGCATCCACCGCATCAAAGAGAAGAGTGGACAGTTCATCGGAGTCAAGCACGTGCGGACGGTTGACCAC
>JAYVFX010000014.1:0-2240 GCA_043772795.1 Deltaproteobacteria bacterium | reverse complement strand
GTACTTATTACTCGCTACGCTGCTGAGTGCTGGCGTCACGCTGGTCTTCCCGTGGACTCCGTTGGGGAAGACCTTTGGGTTTCAGCCGTTGCCGGTCTCCATTCTGCTCGTCTTGGGAGGCATCGTCGGATTGTACATTCTGACCGCAGAAGTCACTAAGAGTATCTTTTACAAAAGTAGACTAGGAAAGTAACAAAGCGCAGTCGCACACCAGCCCGCCATAAGCGGCCACGACAATCGCTAGTGACCGAGGCCGTTGCAAAGATATCGTCATGAGCGTTATGCATGCTTGTTATGAGAGATCGGAGATTCGTAGTACCCCTTGCGCTACCCGATCATCCGCGCGATGGCAAAGGCCGCTGCATAGGCGCAGGCAAGGAGTGCTAGAGAGGACTGCGCCCTTGAATAATGCGAAGCAGTATCATCACTACTGCAATGACCAGTAGAAGATGAATGAGTCCCCCCATTGTATATGAGGAAACCAAACCAAGAAGCCAGAGGACAAGCAAGATGATCACTATAGTCTCAAGCATATTGCCTCTCTTTCTGCCGTAGCTCGGCGACGATCCGAATTCTATATCTAGCGGCTCAGTGGTGCCTCACAAGGAGTGGACGTCCTCATGAAAACCGCAGACACTGCAGCCCCCGTCCCCACAGTCTTCTATAAAGGTCGTTCTGCTTTTCTACACGTCCGACCGGTAGGGGTCAGTTGAGATTCACAAGGGCTCCTACGTTCTCCACGGACGAGAGCCGGTGGGACCCCGTAGCTTCCCTAACGGGCCTGCACCTGAGTTATTGCTGGATACGGGTTTGTACCATCCCCAAGGACGGTACAAACCCCACCAAGCAGCCCCGTTTGCCATGCCCCGACTCGGATACCTTTGGCGTAGTCAAGTACGCCGAATATCCTTAACAACCAGAGCACCACGGCCACGACCACCACGAGGTTGATAATTTGCCGTATCTTCGGGTCCATCGGAATGTATGTGTTCATAGCCCACAGCAGCACTCCGACGACGATGAGTGTGCCAACGAGTTGTATGAGCGGCATGTTCCTCTCCAATCTAGTGTATAAGCGTTTCTGCCCCACCGTGGGGCGTCCTTCGCGGTCTGATCCACGTCTTCGGAGAAGACAAGTTCCTCAATAGACTATTTCCTTGGCAATTTTCATGTCTCCTTCTTTGTAGGAAAATGCGGTGCGTTGACAGGCTGTTTCGCAAAAGTGGGACAGACAGCCGCCGTCTTTCTCATTTTTGGGATTCCACTCTTTCAATCTCTCACCTCCGGGTGTGATCTCGATAGGCTAGGGGCCAGGGCGACGTGCCACTCCCGAGTCTCGGTGGTGGTTACTGGGTTTCCCAAGGGGCGTGTCGCAGCCCCCTTGGTTAAGGGTGGAGTTCATGTCCCGCCCGCGACTATGCGCGAAGCGACTTTACTTGTCCTTCATTTTGTCCTTCGCCGCCTCGACCGCTTGGTCGGCCTTCTTACCAGCTTTTTCGACGGGTCCTTCGGGATTGAGTTTATCCTTCGCCGCCTCGACCGCTTGGTCGACGCTCTTGCCCGCCTTCTCGACTGGTCCTTCGCGCTGACACCCAACGCTTACGAACGCGCTGCCTATCACCAGCAACGCGCTGCCCAGAACTCCAATCATTCCTTGTTGAAATCGACTATATGTGGTCATGTGTTGTTTCTCTTTCTGTGAGAATGAGTCCACGTTCCTCACGTGGCTTTGGTTAGACGGAGAGCTGGCGGTCAGGCGTCTTTCAGGGTATCCGCTGCGCTCTCCACTGTTTTCTTCACCTTCGCTGCTACCTTTGCCGCAGTTTCCTTCACCTTCCCTACCACTTGATCTAGTTGCCCCTCTTGCTTAAGGTTCTCATCATCCGTGAGTACTCCCGCCGCTTCTTTGATCCGCCCTTTGACCTGGTCCATTTTGCCACCCATGGTCGTGCTCCTTTCGTTCACCGGTGTGACTGCACGCGCAGTTACACCAAGTGGTTGTGCGGCGACATGTGCCGCGTTGTTGATGCAGTCGTGTCTTTCTGTACCTGCCTGTCTCCGGTAGAGCCCGTCTCGAAAGATCAACTCTGCTTCTCGCTACCTACCATCCGCCTGTAGACTCTTGCGCAAAGGGTCTCTCAGCCAGGTTGCTCTGGCGTTCGCTATGTGCCCTTCCTCCCTCACGTTCGCCCTGAAGCCAATCACCCGTTGCGATCAGGAGCGTGGTAACCGCATGCAAG
>JAYVFX010000013.1:0-3551 GCA_043772795.1 Deltaproteobacteria bacterium | reverse complement strand
TAGCCACCGCCATCATCGTCCCTTTTCGGCGGGCAACCCTCACCTTATCAGGCGTCTGTGAGATAGAGACGCCCCGCCGGGGCGTCTCTACGCTGAGATCATCCTGTACCCGATACACTCGCACCGGCTCAGCGATGTTCTTCACTTCTCGTTCTCCGAGATACTCATAGCCAAGCGCTACCTTATTCTTGACTTGATCGTACACGGTCCCAGAAATGCAAATGCCACCCGGAATGGCTAAACTCTCCAACCGTGCAGCAATGTTGACGCCATCACCGTAGAGCCGCTCGCCTTCGACGATCACATCGCCCAGGTTAATACCGATACGAAACTGCATCCGCCGATGTTCCGACAGCTCCGCGTTCTTCTCTTTGAGTGCGTGTTGGATCTCCCCTGCACAGCGCACGGCATCAACCACACTGGCGAACTCGGCCAGTAGATTATCACCCGGCGCATCGACGACGCGGCCACGGTACTGTTGGATCAGAGTGGAGATCACGTCACGAGAGGCCGTGAGGGTACGGATGGTAGCTTCTTCATCGTCGCCCATGAGGCGGCTGTAGCCCGCGACATCGGTGCTGAAGATCGCCGCCAGCTTGCGTTGCATCCCAACCGATGTGTGCGTAGGCATCTTCATGCCCCCTTGCTGCTGGGGTTGTCCTGCATAGGTCTGGATTATTCTGCTAGCGTTGCCAAGCTGTCAACCGTCACTATATCATCTTGTTTTCAGGCGGAGCCTGGGAACAAGGGAAGAGCTTAGAGAAACATCAGAGGAGGACAGTACTATGCCCGAGAGAAAACAGCTAGTGATTCCCGCCACTGAAGGAGCTGGGTTTGTGGTCCGACGGGGTGAGACGATCAAGGTCGTTGACGTCGAGGGACACCAGATCGGCGACTTCGTTTGTTTCAACCTGCATCAACCGCGGGAGAAACTCTCTACGGGTGAGACCGTGAACTTCAACTCTCTAGCGGGTAGTGGCTCTATCCATTTGACAGTCGGGAGCAAGTTCTACTCGAATCTGCAAAACCCCATGTTTGAGATTGTCGAAGATCTGGCCAAAGGCGTGCATGATTTGCAGTTCGCTCCGTGTAGCAGCGCTCTCTATGCCGCCACTGTGGGAGACCCAGCGCATCGGAACTGTCGCGATAATCTCACGCAGGCGGTCACTCCGTATGGGTTGGGGTATCTCGATATCCCGGACCCAGTCAATCTGTTTCAAAACACACGACCGAAGGCCGACGGCACGATCGAATACCAGCCCGCCGCGGCACGGGCGGGGGAGTATATTGCCTTGAAAGCGCTAATGGATTGTCTGGTTGCCATCTCGGCGTGTCCGTTTGACCAAGAAATTGACGGCAAGCGACTGAATCACCCGACGTGTACCCCGTTACGGGTAGGGTTCGTGGCGGAGTAAAAAAGGAGGAAGCTGTCATGGCCATGCGCGTACTGTACGTCAATCCGCTCGCCCTGGATGGGAATCCGGCTATTGATGCTATTGCCTACGGGCTCCAACACACTCTGCATGCGGCAGAGATCGAACTCCGCGTGCTCTTTGCTGACTTCACCGCCCCGGACTACCGCCGTCAGTATGAAGACGCAATCGCAGCGGGAATCGCCGCCCGGGTCGATGCTATCGTCATCTATATCATCACCCCGTCCGCTTTCCGCGAACCTGTCGCTAAGGCTCGCGGGGCTGGCATTCCAGTTTTCACCTTCGTTCGTCCGCACTATCCAGTCAACGCCTCGGTGATCTATCCGAACTTCAATCAAGGCGTTTTTATGGCCGAGCATTTAGTCTCGCTGTTAGCGCCGGACAGTGACGTGGCCGTTATTGGTGGACCGCACTCCGTGGACGATACGGAAGAAGTGGCCGGGTTGGTATTTGCTTTACAGCAGAGTCACTGTAAGTTACTCAATGATCCGACTCAACCGCAGTACTGCAATCTCGCCGATATTGCGGCTGGCGCCCGGGAGCCAATGTCACGACTACTCGCGGAGTTCCCACGCATTGATGGGCTGATTCCGTACAATGATGAAACCATGCATGGCGCGCTCGCGTGCCTTGAGGAGACGGGGCGAGCCAAAGAGATGAAAATTGTTTGCCGCAATGGGTCACCTGTCGCGGTCGAGGCTGTTCGGCAAGGCAAGATCGCCGGCACGTGGGATCTGGATGCTTCTGGCATCGGGACCACGCTGGGGGAAGTGATGGTACGACACCTCACAAAGAGAGAGCAGTACGAAGAATTTTTGGTGATGAGCCCAGTGGGACGGATGATTACCCTGGCCAATCTGCAGACCTGGCGTCCGTGGTCGGAACGAGTGCAGTGGCTGCCGCTCACTATCGGGCTCTGATACAGTGAAAAAAGCACTCAGCTCTCAGCCGTCAGCTCTCAGCTTCTGATGGAATCTTTCGTTCCTCCTCTTTTTGGCTGACTGCTGATTGCTGATCACTGAATGCTTCTAGGAGAAACAGCATGCGCGTCTTATATGTCAACGTCCTCCCGTACGGTGCTCACCCTGGGATTGATGCCTTAGCGCATGGTCTCGATAACCGTCTCCGCCAAGCTGGAATTGAACTTCGAACTCTGACAACCGACGTCCGCAGCCCGGACTGGGTCGAAAAGCAAGCCGCGGCAATCCAGCGCGGCATCGACGCACAAGTGGACGGGATTGTCGTATACGTCCTCGACCCAACGCAGCCAGCACAAGCAGTTACTGCTGCGCGACAGTACGGAATTCCCGTGTTCACCTTGGAACGGCCGCGGTATCCGGTCAACGCATCGGTGGTGTATCCGAATTTTAATCACGGCGTGTACATGACCGAGTACCTGGCCTCACTGCTACCTCCGCAGGCGGACGTGGCGGTGATCGGCGGTCCGGAAGTGATCGACGACATCGAATTGGTGCTGGGTATTGTCCATGGGGTACAGCGCAGCGGCTTAAAGCTCGTCAACGATCCTTTTGTCGACCGGCACCGCAACCGGGAGGATGTGAAAGAAGGCGGACGCGCGGCTGCGCGTCGAGTGTTGGCGGACTTCGCCCGTTTGGATGGATTGATTCCTTTTAACGATGAAACCATGTTGGGAACGTTGGAGGCGATCGACGAGGTAGAACGCGCTGGAGAGATGAAGTTGGTGTCACGTAATGGCAGCCCGCAGGCGGTCGCCGCAGTACGCGCGGGTCGCACTCACGGGACGTGGGATATCGACATTACCGAGATTGGTGCCGCCGTCGGCGAACTGGTTTCACGCGTACTGGTCAACGGGGAGCAACTTGAAGGGACACTAACCCTCGCTCCTCTCGGACGCCTGATTACCAGCGAGAACGCCGACTCCTACCGTCCGTGGTCAGAGCGCGTGCCGTACCTGCCGCTCCGTGAGGGGATCGAGTGACGAAATCGGAACACCTGACGTAGGTATATATCGGTGTCCATCTCGTACCCAGGCGTCACCTGACCCGGTGAACGTGAAGGTGGCCCGAGAGGCAACAGGGAACAGAGCCGGACTCCAGTTTTGTTCCGTGCAAGAAGGGGCAAGGAGACCTTGAGAAT
>JAYVFX010000012.1:0-2761 GCA_043772795.1 Deltaproteobacteria bacterium | reverse complement strand
CAGTGATGGCCGCACGCGTTGCGGTACACGAGCAGACCTTACTCAGCATTGCCGATGTATCTTCTCTCTACGACCAGTACTTTCATACAGTCCGGGAAGACCTCAGTCAGTTGGGAGAAGCACTCCTTGTCAGAGTAGGCGGTATTATTGCCTTCTTCCGCTCTGTTGATCGGTCCCACGAGAAACTCATGCAGGAGATCCGCGCCGGCTTTGGTATTTTACCGGACGAATTCTGGCAAGCCGCAACACGGCTCCACGACATGGAAGTTGTGGACATTGAGAACGAGGTCGTGCGTATCTCTGATCAGGTGCTGGGAACCTACCTGTTTTACCTAGCGTTCTTTAGGGACCATGTTCTCGATTTGTCAGTGTTGCTTGAACGATTCTGGCGATCCTATCGATCACAGTTTGTGGATGCCTTGAACCCAGTCCTTAGCGCTTTTAACCGTGAGAAGATTGCACAGGTACTGCGCCCGCACATTGATCGCTTCTGGCAGACTCTCATAGCGGCTGGCGACGACGACGGGATTCTCGTCCTCATTGAACATTTCTGGTTTCTTAAACCGACAGAGACGCTCCTGTATGTCCGTAACCGTCTTTCCTCCATGGAGAGCGTCTCGCGTGACCTTAATACCCTGAATTTTAAGCGGGATACCAGGGCTCCAGTGTTACCACTGCTTGGTGCGCTGAGCCGGTTCAGGTATGGCGACGAGCAGTCATTCGGTCTCGCGCTTGCACTCATCTTGGAGTACGTGAGGAAACGGCCAGATGACGTCCCCAGTGTGCTGCGCGTGCTTACGGAGAACTTCGGATTCCGCCACACCTCTTATCTCAATTCGTATAGGGTAGAGCGAACGACCATTGAGACGTTGTGGAAACACACCACCAATGAAGAGAGCCGTATTTATCAAAGAATGTTTTTGGCGGTTGCTTCAGACTATCTGCAGACGGAGGTTGAGGTTATAGAGCCGACGACTAGTGGCGTCCGGGGGTTCCGGTTCCATCTTCCTTCGCTACCTGAAGTCAACGACCTGCGTCAGTCGATCTGGCAAAATCTTTTTGCGCTGTATCAAATCCCCACACTGCAAGCCGAAGTCCTGGATGTCCTGCGGGCCTACATTCACTCCGGGTACCATACGACTGTGTCGGAACTATTAGCGACCGATGCCGAACAGCTCTTGTCGTTTATCGACGCGCATCTTCAACCCAGCGCGTATGGCCACTGTTTGCTCGTGCAAGAGTATGAGCGTTTTCTGCGTAGACACGAAGTTCCTCATAACGAGAAAGATACCGCGCGTTTCACCAACGACACCTATGTTCTCTCTCAGCTCTTAAGGCATAACGTTGAAGAGTGGGGAAGAGTGGGAAGCGAGGAATACGAACAGCAGAAAAGGCAACAAATTGAAGCACATTTTCTGAATTTCAGTCGTGCTCAGTATGAAGTCTTCTTTGAGCAATGCGCAGAGATTCTCTCAGGACCAGGCCGAGAACAACACGCACTGGCCGTCATGAGTCGAATTGTACAAGTGTTGCTCGTTCTTGGACAAAGAAATCCATCCCTTTTTGTTGAGGTACTGACTACCTATCTTGAAAGCGGAAATCTTCTTGATCTTGCCTATCCTGAGCTTGTGCAAACGCTGACTGAAGTCTGCGGGCCTGACCTCGCGTACGAAAGGTTGTCGCAAGGAACCTTTCGTTTACAACGAAAGTGGCTCTTACTCTTTTACCAAACACTCCCTCAAGAACAGGTGACTGCGAATCACGTTGCTCAGCTGTATGCTCTGTACCAACACGCGGACCCGGAGGATCTTCCGTATGACAGCGATTACCTCCTCAAATATCTCCACTGTGATCAACATGTTGTGACACGCATAACTGCCATCCTCACGGACAAGGCAGAAACAGACTCTCGTTTTGGGCTCTGTCTCGCTCATATATTCATTTCTCAGGGTCCGCTTGCCAGCGAGCTGCGTCGTCTGTTCTGCCATGAGGTTGAGCTTCTCAAACGAGCGTATTTTGCTGCGCAGAAGCCACGAGAATATACAGATTATAGCGGTGATACATTTAATCTTCTCCTCGATTTGGATCCCGAATTCGCCACAGCCCACATCGACTGGGTATACAAAACACAGGAGTGGCCAAGCACCTATAACGATCACCGTGATTATCGTTTCCTCTGGCTCCGCGACGACTATCACCAAGTAATGGAGAGGATGTTAACGCGAATCTTCACAATCGAGCAGAATCGGTACCAGATGTATGAGCACGCCAGCGTGTTTATCCACTTGAAGGAGACCGGTCCCCGCAGCGCGATCATTGCCGACAGACAACGAACCCTGCTCTGCTATTTGATACAGCAGCATCATACCAACCCAGCATTCATGAGATTTGTCTTCTCGATCATCGCAGGTTTCCCTCCTGAAGAACGTCGAGCATACGTGCAAGTATTTCTCTCACGCAATAACACTTTCAGTGATTTTCGAGGACTCCCTTTAAGTGTATACGAAGGAGGCTGGGTGAGCGAAGAGCTTTCGCGATTGTATCAGTGGGTAGAGTTCCTCACGTCCCTTCGCCCATTGTTCAACAATGTGGAATTACTTGAGCATCAACAATATGTCGAGCAACAGATCGAGCGCTTGCACCGGGAAATCGAACGACAAAAGAAACGAGAATTCGTGGAGCGTGAGTGACGGCGGAGTAAAATATGCACGGGACAGAGTCACCGCGTCCTGACAAGGCTCATTACTATTATGAATGCAAA
>JAYVFX010000011.1:0-2952 GCA_043772795.1 Deltaproteobacteria bacterium | reverse complement strand
GCCTAATAGACGGGTTGCTTTATCGACGTTCCCTGACGCTGCTGCGGCTTCTGCTTGCATTTGGATTTTAGCAACACTGACCTGATCGACGAGGTTCATCACATAGCCGTTGGCTTTGCCGATGGCTATGTGATCAAGTGTGTAAGTCACTACAGCTTCAGCGTCTTCACGCTGATCTCGGCCTTCTGGAGTGTCGTAGCAGAGTTGCGCTTGGGCAATGCGTACACGCCCAGGTTTGCGGGGAGGTAGCACAAGGACCAACAACGCCGAACTAGGAGTGCTCGATTCGACGTCACCCAGTGGAATCTTCAGCAAGCGTTCTGTATCTGGAACAGCATCTTTGATCGGATAGATCTGTGGACTCGAACGGAAAACTTCTTTGACCTGCATCCCTGCACTGAGGCGTACTTCAATGCGCGCATTGGTCAGCGCAATGTTACGTAATCCTTCCAGTTCACGTGAAAAAATTCCAGGAATGGTTGAGGGCTCATTAATGAAGTGGTAATTCGCGCTACTCGCTTCGGCTATTTCCATGAGTAGCTTTTCATTGAATTCAATGCCCACACCTAAGGTGCTACATGAAATACGGGCATGATGTTTACGTGCAAGATCAAGACACTTTCGCTCTTCGTAGGTCTGCCCGTCAGTAAGTAACAAGAGACGGTTCAGTCGACTGGGAGAGTAATTTTTCTCTATCTCAGCGATCGCAGCTTCCATCCCCAGCGCCATCTGGGTTCCGCCACCAATCTCTAGTTGATCGATGTCGTCGATCGCCTTTTTGACTTTATTTTTATCGCGGACCACATCGTCTGCTGTAGCGACAACAGCAGCTTTATCTGCAAATGCCACGACTGTTGCACGATCGTTCGGTCCTAATTGGTCGATCAGATATTTGACCGCATCGCTGACATAATCGAGGCGTTTCTCATCGTACATCGAACCACTGCGGTCGAGAACAATACCGAGGTTAAGAGGCAACCGCCCTTTAGCAGTTGCCCCTTGCACTTTCGTTTCCAAGAGAAGATAGAGAACGAAATTTTCGGCGCTACTGAGAACTGCATCACGACTGCATAACGTATGAAAACCGGTGAGACCTGGCACGAAAGGCACCTCCATACAAGGAGTTATATAGTTTTATTTCACGTTTCTTATAGTGGTGCAAGCGAAGATACAATAGCAGTACGAGCAAATGACAAAAAGAAAAAGCCCCCGGATAAAGGAGGGTAAACCCGGGGGCTTTGGCCACGTTCGTCTGCTGGGGAGAACAGACACGTGGAACACTTAATAATCGGGAAAACAATCATCATTTGTGAGATGGCAACTCCTAAAGCAAAGAGAGAATCACAGACCGTATGTAAATGTCTCTCTTCAGGAAATTGTTAGGATGCTCCACCCCTGTTCTATGTATTGGACGTGAGATCAGTTTTTTTGTTCATCTTTATCGGGCTTGCGAAAGCTGGTGTGACAACTCTTACAACTCGCAAAGACTTTCTTCAGTTGCGCTTTCGCCTCTTCCGCGTTGTTATCGCCTGCTGCAACACCAAGAGCGTCGACGTTGACGCGAAACTCATCTGATGCTTTGACAAAGTCATCCCATTTCTGCCAGATCTCATCTTTTGCTCGTGAAGTTTCCGACGTACTCCCTTTGGGAAAGAACTCCGTTATTCGAGTCGCATGGAGGGCAATAGCTTGAGCATTTACTTTAGCTTCTTTAATTTTTCCCGCCTTAATCTTATCGTTTAGCTCTTTAGCGTTATCCCCAATGTTCTCCATCAGATAGGTACGAAACGCGATGACATCTTTTCCATCCGGTAGATGCTTCGCATGATGCTCATGGGCTATACTCACACCTAACCACCCGACAACCAGTATTGTTCCCACCGTCAACACGATCCGCTTCATTCATCTCTCCTCTTCCTGCGTTAGGAACACGCTTATTTCTTTTTTGTCTCGATCCGTTGTCTCACCGCCGGGACACTCTTGAGGTACTGAGTGATAATATGTACATCATTATCGGTCATATCTTTGTAGCCGCCTTCCGGAACCCCCTCAATCACTAGCGCCATCAATCCCTGCACATTGTCCATATTGGGAAGAAAGCCACTCTTAAGCAGCGAAGCCATCTCATTGTCACTCCATTTTCCCACCCCAGTCTCAAGGTCGGGAGTAATATTCGGAGTCACTTCGCCATCAACACCGCTGGGATTGCCGGCAAGGTCACGAGTACGATCAAGTGTCCCCCATAGCGTGCGAGGCGTATGGCATTCCTGACAATGGGCTACGTGCTCGCTGATGTAGTGCCCACGTTCTATTCCTTCTTTTGGAGCCTGTGGAGGCGCTGAGGTTGGAGTAAAAAATAGCCAACGCCAGATACGATTACCAACGCTGGGAAAAGGAATAGACAGATTATGGGGCTTATTCTCTCGTATCACTGTAGGAAGAGTACGCAGGTACGCAACCAGCGCAGTGACATCTTCATCGCTCATTCCACTGAACGCTGGGTATGGCATGACTGGACTCATCACCGCACCGTCGGGTCTCACACCCAAACGAATTCCATCGATAAGTTGTTTATCTGTCCACTTGCCAATGCCATGAGTAGGATCGGAAGTGATATTCGTGCCGTAGAAAGTTCCAAAGGGAGTCTTGAGAGGTCGACCACCGGCATTGGTCGGTCCACCCTCTGCCGTGTGACAGCCACAACCACCAGCAAGAGCGAACACATAGCGACCTTTGGTAATGAGATCACTCTCTGCAGCCCTAACAATCCCTACGGTTGCTAGGATTACAAACCAGGTGAGGCAAGCAACAATCCGTAATCTCCAATCCGCAATCTCCAATCCGCACCCTATACCCACCACCAACATGAACCTCCCGCAGCCGTCTTTCTGTAGTGGCAATGTGACCGATATGCAAGGTCCATAGGAAATCTCGGCGACTGGAGTACGCCGA
>JAYVFX010000010.1:0-9078 GCA_043772795.1 Deltaproteobacteria bacterium | reverse complement strand
GACGCTGATGACCCGTTTGTCGCGACGCGAGCGTTGATGGAACACTCAGTTACAAGTCGATGCGGAGAGGTCGGGCAGGAGCATACCGGATTTGTCGGGACTAAATCGGACCACAGAAGATTCGTACACTCCCGTAGCTTCCTGTGATTTCACCCCCGGCGATCAATCGCCGGGCTACCCCACGACGCCCCTTCCCAGGGGCTGAAAGCCGGCTTGAGCCGGCGTCAGAAGGTAGCCCGCCCATTGATGGGCGGGCGGAGGATAGGATATCTCAGAAAGTGCGAGACTGTGCCAATGTCGTGTGGTCTGATTTAGCTCCGGCTGTTAGGTCGCTTCTTTGCCAACGGTAGCGGAGGATCGTCTGGATTGGGATTCCGTGCTTGTTGTCGGCGATATTCGATACAATTGTCAGCGATCCAATTGACCGCTTTGATCGCACCTGCACGTACGGCCCGCTGGGTCGGGGGTTCCGGGGCAACAGTAACGCGCAGTAAATCGGCACTGAAGATGCCACTGAGGGATGAAGACAAGTCCTGCGGTGATGCGAGGATACGGGTCTCACCAATGAGCCCGCCGGTTTTTCCGTTGAATAGATAGAGTCCTATTTCAATCTGATCGGCATCACTTGTTGAGAGATTAGTAAATGTTCGCTCTGCGGATGAGGAGAACGCGCCACCGCGACTCGCCTGTGCAGTGCCGATCAATGGGTCTACCGACGCACCGGCTGCGACACTCGCTGGGCTGAGGCGATAGGCAATAACAGAGCCCGAGACAAAGAACTCGGGTTCCTCATGGCTGCCAACCTCAGCGGTAATTGATTCGCCTTTTCTGCCGCGTACGGTTTTCTCTTGTGGTTGGAGTACAGAGAACTGGCCGGTCTGTCGCAATGCGGTTACCAGTTGTTCTTCCATACCGCGGCCTAGCAGATTTCCTCGCCGTGGCGCGCGGCCATGCGTCGTCAAGTCATCAAACTCGACAACCGCAATCTCAGCCTTCTCTCCTGACCACCCTACCACTACAGGGGATGGAGATAGGGGCAGCGGGGTGACTCGTGGCGGGGGAGATTGTACCGAGCAGGAAGAAACAAAAAGAGAGAGCGTAAATATGAACCACAGATAACGTTGACTTCGTTGCATAGTAATCGCTTCTATTGCGCCCATCTAACGGCGTATCTAAGTGTATTACCCGTTTTAGAGGCCTTGGGCAAATTTGTACCCTTTAGGGCAATAGTTACAGCCGGGGATCAACGGGTTCGCTTTCTAAGGCGAGAGTGCCAAACACACATTCGTGCACGCGATAGAAGGGTTCCTGACGGACAAAGCGTTCTAAGGCTTCGATCCCGAGGGCGAATTCTCGTAGAGCCAGCGACCGTTTGGCTGACAGCCCGCGCACGCGCAACCGTTCGAGATGCTCAGGAGTCGTGTATTCAGGGCCATAAATAATACGGAGATACTCACGTCCACGACATTTCACGGCTGGTTGAACCAAGCCACGTCGTCCACTAGTGATGAAATCGAACGGTTTGACGACCATTCCCTCACCACCGCGGCCTGTGAGATCTTCCCACCAGGCAATGCCAGCGGCTTGGCTGTCCGAGTCAGTCACATCAACAACTTTGTACGGTGTCGCCAGTAAGATTTCGGTGTCGGTTTGACACACTTTGGCGAGCATTTCCATATGCCACACCTGCGCTTTATCGCTATGGACTGTCCCTTCACTGGCGAGAAGATGGAACGGTGCGAGTTTGAGATCTGTCAGTGAGTGTACCGGCCAGCAGTACCGTCGATACGCTTCGACAGTTGTTTCCGACGGTGACATGGTTGGCGGTAGATAGATCAACCAACGCGGATTCGCAGCAAAGCGGCTCATTACTTCCAACGCCGCAATCGTGTTTTCCTCGCGGATGGTAATACTGCCATGAAGTCGAGTGTTGATGATGCGCTTTCCTAAAACATCTTCAATGGCGAGAAGATCGTCGGCTTCCTGCCGCACCGTGGGGATGGTACTCGTCGGAGCTGCCACAGGAAACGGTTTTGCCGAAGCATAATACCCACGTGCCGCTGTCACAGACACGAATTCCCGCTCTGGATAGCGGAGTGCAGTAAGCTTGCCGCCGAATACGCAGCCGGTGTCGATATTGATCGTGCGATTCACCCACTCCGGTTCAGGGACAGGGGTATGACCGTAAACGACTATTGCCGTTCCGCGATACTCCGCTGCCCAATTGTAACGAACGGGAAGCCCATACTCGTCAGTTTCCCCGGTCGTTTCACCGAACAGGGCAAAGTCTCGTACTCGTTTTGAGGCTCGGCCCTGTAGCTCAGCTTTCATTCCTGCATGGGCGACCACGAGTTTTCCATCATCAAGCATATAATGACTAATCAAGCCATGCAAAAATTTCACTATCTGTTCTTTGAATTCCGCGGGTTCATCTTCAAGTTGCGCAAGTGACTCGGCCAAGCCGTGCGAGATCTGCACGTTCCGCCCTCTCAGCTTCCGCAAGAGTTTCGTATCGTGATTACCAGGCACACAGAGTGCAGTGCCAGACGTAACCATGTTCATGACGAAGCGAAGAACCTCAGGAATCTTTGGACCACGATCGACGAGGTCACCGAGAAAGACGACTTTACGGCCGTCAGGATGGGAAATCGGGGGCCAGGGGTTGGGGGTCGGGGATCGGAAGTGAGAAGATAACGGCTCGCCTATATAACCGAGCTGTTTGAGCAGGGCGACCAGTTCATCGAAACAACCGTGGACATCACCGATAATATCGAACGGACCGTGGTCAGCCTTGCGATTGGTCCACAACGGCTGTCGCTCTATAGAAACGGCTGCGACTTCTTCGGGTGAAGACAGTACCAAAACCGAGCGAAAGCCGTCCTTGTCCAGCCACCGCAGAGAACGGCGCATCAGGCTGTGCTGTTGACGTACAACATGCGGACCGAAGTCACGATCTGGGCGTGACTGGTTACGCTCGATGCAGAGTCTCTCTGGCAGATTGAGCACAATTGCTATTGGTAAACAGTGGTGTGTCCGAGCGAGTTCGATCAATGGCTTGCGATCTTCAGGGCGTACGCTGGTCGCATCGATCACTGTGAGTTTTCCGGCAGCGAGACGTTTACCAGCGATGAAGTGTAACAGCTCAAAGGCGTCCTTTGTGGCGCTCTGGTCGTTTTCATCATCACTGACGAGGCCACGGCAAACATCCGAAGACAGTACTTCCGTGGGCTTAAAGTGTGTTCGTGCAAAAGTTGATTTGCCCGAGCCCGAAGGGCCAATAAGGACCACGAGACAGAGTTCAGGAATGGTGAAGTTCATAACGGTTTAGTAAGTACGTAGTGAGTAGGGTAGGCATCGCCCACCGTTTTCTGCTATCCGAGGCTTTGCTTCTAGTTCCGCACTCTGGAGAGTGTATCCAGTACCATCAGCTTCATCGCCGCCAAGGATCAAGCGCCAGCGGCGTAGGTGTTCGTTTGCAGATTGCATAGGAGTGTTAGGAGATGTCTTTCGGATGAAGAAGCGTAATGTTCGAGAAGGCTTTAAAGTCGTCGGTGTTGAACGTCAGCAGGTGAGTAACGCCATGCGCCTGCATGACGGCAACAAGACGGGTGTCATGAACTTTTTTCCCTTTGATCTGATGTGTGGCGACAAGTTCCCACCAGCGAGCAAAAATTGCTGGCGTATCCTCCAAGAGAAGAAATTGAGTGAGGAGTTGTTCAATACGTTGTTGTGTCTTGGTGATATCCCACCCCAAGCCGTTAACCTCAGAAGGTCGGGTTGCTACAGCCCAAAACTCGACAATGTTCTGGGCTGTTAGGCAAGGAATGTGGCCTTGTAGTCGTAAGTGAGCAAGGGCACGTTCAATTTCAGGGTGCTGTGGCGACGTTGGGGTGCAAAAGCGAAGTAATATGTTGGTGTCCAAGAGAATATTGCTCATTGGCTACCCACATTCTAATCGTACATATTTTCCCGGCGTAGGGCTTCATCCGGCAGTGGTGGCCCACTTTCCTCTGCTCGAATTGACTCTAGCCACTGGTGAAAATTTGCTACCCATTCTTCTGGTGTTGCCGTTGCCCAGAAGGGTGGTTTTTGGTCTTCTGGTTGCAGGACCAACCCGCCATCTACAACACGGACTACAAAGCGTCGATGCGGCTTCACCTGTTCGAGTACCTCCGCTGGCAGGTGAATGGTGCCAGCGTCGGTGAGTTCAACTACTTGACTCATATGCGTTCCTCCTGTCGGCATTGTACTCTAGAAAGCGCACGGCGGAACAGTCGGTCGCGTTTGCGTCCTGTGATTGTATGCTTTCAACCTTCCTTCCGCGGAGACGCCAGTCCTTGGCCCGCTTTGGCCGAGGCCGGATCAGGAGCAAGCACGAGGATTTGGTCGGTGGTGAAGGGTGTGGGCATTAGACTAAGTGTAATCAATGCTGTGTCAGATAGGGAAAGCTCGATAGCAGTATATCTAGCTGTGAATAGCAAACTCCTTGAGTCTCGTTCGAATCAACAAATCGTTGAGTGCCGCTTTCGCGGTTGGAGCTTCGGGTAACTGACTTCCCTGGTGCGCTTCTTCGAGCATTCCTCGCAACCGGTCGTATTCTTGCTGATAGAAGGACAGATCATTGTCGTCTAACTTTGCTTTTTCTGGTCCGGCCAGCTTCCGTGCGATCAGATCGTCAATGTACGACAATCTCAGCTCTTCGTTCAGCGTTACGAGATTGGCTTCGATCTGGCCAGTTCGCATCAAATGAATACCAGTGAGCAACACCCGGTAGACATATAACAACGGCTTCACACGGCGTGGTCGTTCTTTATCAAACAGTTTCCACTGGGTGTCGGCGAAACCGCAATAGTGATGGCTGTGATGGCGGGTGATGCACCGTTGCGCGATGACCTTAAGTTCTTCATGCTCCGGTGTGGTGTGCAAGATTAACGGAGAGTACAACTGCTCTAGCACATAGCCATTCTTTCGTAGCAGTAGGCCAAAGAATTTTTTGACATCGTGCGTGACTAAATCTAATTCAAGATCGCTTCTCTTCTCTGATACTTCAATCGTTTCTCTCCCAATCTCAAGGCCAACCAGTTCTCGAATCGGTAAGATATGAACCCCGCGAAGATCGTAGTCGGAATCGGGTGATGGAAAACCATAGAGATGGGCACCACTAATGGTGACGAAGAGAAGCGAGTACGGTTGTTTTGCGACGTCGGCGCGAAGTCTCTGCTCGATCATGGGATTGCCATCTTTCTAGGAAACCATGGACCGTCGCGCGTGCACGAGAAACTCATTGGCTTTTTCGTAATCAGGGCGCAGCGGTAGTTGCGTTGTTGCTAAGGCGGCATCAAAGTCCTTGTGGAGTTGCAAGCGCCAATCGTCGATTTGCTGCCAGGTCATATCGCCACGGCGGATCGCAAGCAGCTCTTCGCGATGCGCCCCGACACGTACGGGGACGATGCCGGTCCTCAATACCTCCACGCCGGACAGTAATAGACGAATCAGATGCATCGCATGCTTCCATCTAATTCTTCCAACATTACGCAAGTCCTGGCCTAATTTCCTGAACTGCGACATAACGTAGCCGTTATAGGTCTGGTACACGAGCTGAGAAAGAAAGCTGGAACGCATAGCGAGCAGTTCGCGCGCCAGCGGAGTGGCTACCTCTACGAGTGGAGTAAATAGGCTTTCTAAGATGTTTGGATTTGCCCGTAGCGCCAGAGTAAGGAACTTCTGCAGTTCCCAATAACATTCCTGGGTTTCGTGATCTTCCAATTGCTCTGGCACACCGACCAAAGACCACTGGATGTCTGCCGGCGGCAGATAGATACCGCGACGGTCGGTATCCGAGCCTTCGTCGTCCAGGCCGTAGGCGCGAGAGCCGACAATGCATTGATAGATCACATACGTTTTGAGGGTTTTACTAAGGTAGGCCTTGTCTTCTGGATATACGCTGAGATGTTGAAAGTGACGTCGAATAGTAAGATCGTGCCGCGCAATCGTCGCTTCGGTTCCGTCAGGAAAGCGCACCAGATACCTATCGCCAGGATCTCCAAATGTGCGAAGGATAACTCCTAACGCACCTTGTGGGCATAGTTGTGTGCCATCAGGTGTGGTGATTTTTCCCAGTGTCACAACCTGAGTGCCGATTGGAAGCGGAGTAAGTCGGTCGTTTGAATCTGGCTTACGCACGTGTAAACATTCCCATCTGCGTCGGCGCACCACCCTCAGGATCTTCCGGTCCGATCGGCAGAAATCGCACGCTGTAGCCGAAACGATGGGTTATGGTATCAGCCCAGGTCTGAAACTCACTGCGTGTCCACTCGAATCGGTGATCACGATGGCGGAACTTTCCCGTCGGTAGTCCGGAGAATTTGACGTTGTATTCGACATTCGGCGTGGTCATCACGACGAGACTTGGACGTGCATACTCGAACAGCACACGCTCAAATGCTGCGAGGCGTGGCGGATCGAGATGTTCAATCACTTCGACCACTGTGGCTGCATCGTATCCTGCTAACCGATTGTCGCGGTAACTCAGGGAGCCCTGGAATAGTTTAATCCGCTCCTGCTGTTTTGGAGGAAGACGGTCGAGGTGTAATCGCTCTTTGGCTATTTCTAATGCACGATAGAAGACATCCATTCCTGCAATTTCTGCAAAAGCTTTATCATTCAACAGTACCTGGAGGAGTTTGCCTTCACCACAGCCGAGATCGACGATCCGAGTTGCCCCGCTTTGTCTGAGTGCGGCGACAACTGTGCCAATGCGCTGCTGGTTCAGGCTCATCCGTTCTTCGATCGTGGCCTCTTCAACTGTTCGGGTTTCTCTCTCGTCATCGGGGTCAAGTGTGTCCTCGTCTAGTAATTGCGCGAATGCCTGCCGGGTGAGACGACGTTGGTGTTTTAAGTAACGATTGACGATCAGCTCTTGTTCGGGGTGAGTGGTTAACCAACGCTCACCATGGCGCAGAAGTTTTCCCACTTCAGCGTCATCTACCCAGTAATGTTTGTCGTCGTCTAAGACGGGGATCAACACATAAAGGTGCGAGAGCAGATCACTCAGTCGGCAGGTGTTTTCCAGTGTGATGTTGAAATAGCGACTGGTGCCCCACTCGGGGAATTTGTCATCAAGGTTTGTTCCTTGCATGCTGACGGTGTATTGCAATGGTTCAAACAACCGCCGGAGTAACCCTTCACTACCGCGACATGGGACGGCAGTGACTTTTGCTTGGAGAGGAATCTCTGTGTCGGCAAGTTCAGTGCGGTCTGTACTCCGTCCGTTTAAGGCTGACCCGAAGACCTGTGCGATGGCGACGCTGAGAAACGATGGGGCAACATAGGGGCGATCATTCACATATTGTTGTAGTGCAAACCCTTCACCGGCAGGTCCTCCAGTGCGTCGAACAAGCCCGATGGGATCAACATCAAGAAGGAGCGCGGCGGTACAGCGCTCAAGAGACGCCTCGGGATAAAAGATATGAGCCTTACCGAACGAGAGATCAAACGACTGCGTCCGTGAAGGCCGCTTGTGGAGCAAGTAGCCGAGGTCGGTTGCCGGTTGGTAGGTGGTAGTGATGGTGAGAAGCATGTTTCAAAAAATGAGCATGGAGCATGGAGCATGGAGCTAGGAGTAAGAAAGAGATGATACATTGTAGTCTTTTTGCTCTCTGCTTTTTGCTCTTTGCTCTTTGCTCTCTGCTCCGTGCTCCCTGCTTCTTCTAGTGTTGTAAGAACTCGACCGCTGCCTTTGCTACTTTGCCTTCCAGCCCCCCAAAGAAATGATCGGCGCCATCAACGATAACGAGTGACTTCGGCTCGGAAAGTTTGGCGACAAGGTCTTGGAGAGCGGGGACCGGAGAATAGTTGTCGTGATCGCCGCTGATAAGAAGTTTCGGTTTCTTGGCGTTCAGCAAAAACGAAGCATCTCGCATGCCAATCGGCAACGCCACGCCAATCAATTTGTGAACTCTGGGGTCGTCAGCGCCAGCGCGCAAGCCGACCATCGAACCGAAGGAATAGCCAGCGACAACAACGGTTGGCACAGCTTGGCGGCTCAAGAGATAGGTCACTGCGCCTTTCACGTCGTCGACTTCAGCATTGCCTTCATCGTGCGCGCCTTCGCTATTTCCGACTCCACGAAAATTGAAACGTAGGGTCATGATGCCAGCCGTATGAAAGGCGTCGACCAGCGCCGACACGACGTTGTTGTGCATTTCTCCGCCATACAACGGATGTGGGTGGCAGAGGACAGCGCCGATCTTCGCTGTGAGTGACGGTATCGATAGCAATCCTTCGAGTTTGATATCGCCAACTGGAAACGTAACGTGTTCTTCCACAATTCCCTCCTCTTTTTCGGGGCGAAAAGGGGAAACGGGTCAACGGGGAAAAGGAGAATGATTTTTTCGACTCCTAGACTCTCAGACTCCTAGACTCCCAGACTTCATTTCCCCTTTTAACCCTTTCTTTCCTACAGGGAGATTTCCATTTCCTCAAGTCGTGTAATACTCCACCGGGTCGCGCCTAAGAAAATAATCACTGCGAGTGAAAATGCTGCACCGAAGGAGAGGCTGATGCTATACCAATCGCCGGTCGATAGGGGGACGCGTTGGAAACTGCGCAGTAAGGACAAATGCACTGGCCATGCTTCTAGCACCACGATCAAGCCGATGAAGACGATGCTGAAGGCCATGTAGAGTACGCCACCGAAGCTGGCGGGAATCTTGGCGATGTGTTCGGCAGTGAAGTTGGGATAGGCAATGCCAAATGCCATCCCCAGCGCCACCAGGGCAATGGTGAGAAAGCCGAGCGTCACTGGCGCGAGGATCATCATGAAGGTCGAGACCCCGAGGAAATAATTCGTGACCACGGCCAGAATCTCGCCAAAGAACAACAAAGGGAGGAGTGCGACCCAAAACTTACTCCACCACCAGCGTCGCAGGTGCAGTGGGGCGCTTTTCAGCACCCAGAAGGTTTTTCCTTCGAGACTGAGTGCGGGGAAGACAAATCGTATAGCAATTGCAGCAATGACAAACGCAGCCAGGGCCAAATTGAAGAAGGCGATGAAGTTTTGTAGATCAAGCATGCCGA
>JAYVFX010000009.1:0-3066 GCA_043772795.1 Deltaproteobacteria bacterium | reverse complement strand
CTGCTTTTTGTGGCTCCTGCAGATTTACCGGAGCTCATAAATGGAATGGAGGCGCCCTATGAATCCTGCTATGCGCCGGATTTCCCCTTCCTTCGTTGGCAACTGCCACGATGGCACCAGGTATTTCTACTTGTCTGACTGGCACCAACGCCTATCAGTTCCGTTTCACCAGTCGCAACACCGTCGCGTTTACTAAGGCAAATATCGCCACTATCGTCGAATCGACCAGAACGATAACGGACGGCCTCTGGCATCATATCGTCGCGGTCAAGAATGGTACCGCCGTCGCGCTCTACATTGATGGTGTGAATGTGACAGGCACGGTGACCAATCAAACCTTGACGAATGCGACGAGCAGCACCTTACGCCTGGGTACGGATAGCACGTTATATCTAAAGGGGAGTCTTGATGAGGTCGCTATTTACAATACCGCCTTATCTCCGCAGCGGGTCGCGGCGCATTTTACTGCTGGTCGGCCAACCCCCTGAACACATGGCGAAAAGCCAACCGATAGACGAGAAGTGTGATTGGCAAAATTCATAAGGCGTATGCGTTGTCTTCGACGTGGTAGCGACAGGTCGTTCCCGTTTTGATCCGTGCGGCGAGATGTTTCCCGACGACGGGATTTGCCGCCGAGACTTGTTCGATGGCACGTTTCACTGCTTTTCTGACTGCCGTGCGAGCGCGCTCGGGAGCGTCTACAAAGGAGCGAATACGTCCCCCCAGACCACTTGCACAGACGAGTTCGTGGGTTAGCGCGTCAAGTTCGTCCTGTTCGTCCGGTGTCAACATGGATTGCTGCCTGAGGGTGCGAATGCGCTCGCGTACCGCAGCGATAGCCGTGGCATCCATCACTTCTTGTTCTCCCATTGCGGAAGGTAAGGTTCCTTGGTTGACGACTAATGCGACTGCTGCGATATCTCGGTTCGGTTCTGCGACCAGCCGGGCGATATAGCGCATGCCGACCAAATCGGGCACTGTCGCGATGTGAGCCCCTAAAGCGACACGCCAACCGCCTTGCGGTGCTGATGATACGCTTACCAAAGAGCTATCGACATGAACGGGCGCTGTCAGTGTTTTGGTGAACGCTTCGTGCCATTGATGGGCCAGACCAGTCATGCCAAGTGTGTTGGCTGCGGTCAATGTTTCTTCGAGGAGGTTCCGCCCTCGCTGGGCATCTCCAGTCTTCGCGCGCTGTAATAGTGCGAGTGCAAGCTCAGCGCGCGCTTGGACTACGGCTGGTCGATGTCCAAGTCGTCCATTTGCAACGACTGCAGCCTCAAAGTGCTCTATCGCAAGATCGATCTTTCCACAGGTCAATGCGGCGATAGCTAACGGGCGGTGCGCAGATCCAAAGCAGACAACTGCGAGTGAGGCCATGATTGGTAGCTCGGCGTAAGGCAAGAGTGCATTGTAGGCTGCCTGGGCAGTATGGTCATCATTGAGCGCGGCAGCAAGTTCGATGACGGCCTGCATGGTGAGCAACCAGGAACTGGAGGGAATGAGGCTGTCCAGTCCGTCACGCGTGAGTCTATCGAGTACCGCACGTCCCTGGTGGGGTTGTCCATTCCGCAACGCGAACAATGCTGCTGCTGATGAGAAGGCGCGATCTCGCTCGGTGAGCATCGGGGACGTGGCGATTGAAGCCGCAACGTCAGCAATCTCAGTTTCGCGTCCTTGGAACACGCGAATGGCTGCCATATGTGCGCCATAGTACGACAACGCATCGGCATCGCCCACTTCTGTGCCAAGCGCATAACAAGCCGCGGCCGCTTGCTCTGCTTGCTCAAACTTGCCCGCTCGGATTGCTAACATCACGTCCATCGCTTGCACGATAAACAGAATGCTACTACAACGCAGTGCATCAGCACGAAGGCGTAATTCTGTAAGTGCGGATGTCGCGGAAGGGTCGCCCAACAAAAACAGATCCGCTGCCCGCCAGCACAGGCCGATCAGCGCGAGCATTCCGTCCCCTGCCACTGATGCGACTGAGACCAGTTCGTTGGCAACTGCAAGTCGCGGCTTCATGTGACCCGGAATGAAGAGCACGTGATGATACAGTGATAATGCTTCAGCGAGAGTTCGTGCGTCTCCTGTGTGTCGTGCCGCTGCAACACCTTCTGTGACTTCTGTTATCGGTCCGCCTCGATATGCGTTCTCGGCTGCGATCCGCACCATGAGTCGGGTGCGTAGAATGTGAGCATCATGTGGAAGAGTATCGAGGGCTCGACGTTGTAACGCTGCGACTCGCTCGGTTTCTTCACTCATGCGGTGTTCTCGCACCCAGACTCCACCTAGCCCCAGAGCTGCGCGGGCGAGGATGGCTGGGTCTCCCTCGGTCTCAGCTAAGTGGGCTGCTCGGTGAAATAAGGGGCGTGCCTCGGCGAGATGTCCGCAGGCAAGGATCGTTTCAGCGTATTCGACGACGATAGCGGCAAACGGTCCAGGAAGCGCCGCGGCATCATGGAGCTCGACCGCTCGGCTGAGCACCGCTGTTGCTTGTTCGAATGCCTCTGCTGTCTGTAACAGCGCAGCGGCTTGGCGGGCGATTTGTATGGCGGTGACCGCGTCTTCAGTGGAGCGTCGCGCGGCGGTGAATGCATGCTGTACGCGACGCAGCACAAGCGCAGGAGCCAAACCAGTTAATACCTGGGCCGCTTGTGCATGTGCGGCCAAACTCTCGGTTGGTGTGAGGGTGGATAGGATACTCTCGCGTATCTGTTCATGAACAAAGGCGAATCGATCAACGTGTTGCTCAACCATTAGGCCCAAGGTCACTGCATGTGCAAACGTTATGGCGATCTCATGGGGGGAGGTTTTGGCCACCCGGGCGACCTCATGTACTGAGACTTCTCTTCCCAACAATGCGGCTATCCCGAGAAAGGATTGTTCCGGCCTAGGAAGCTGCTGAATTCCCGTTGTCCCGGCATTTTCCGCATGCATCACGGGTCTTTTGGTGCCGAACCGGTCATGTTCCAGCATATTGTCATGAGGATAGGGTGGGTTAGCGATCTTCTCGGGAAGACCCTGATCCATATTGGTACGAAACATAAGCTGATTAATACC
>JAYVFX010000008.1:0-5956 GCA_043772795.1 Deltaproteobacteria bacterium | reverse complement strand
CATATACTGGGCAATGTGGCCGTCGTAGCGCTGGATCACCTCGGCACAGGTCTGTTGATACTGCTGCACGACTGCGCGGAGGTCTTCGGGATCGAGCTGTGTGGACAGCGCCGTCGAGCCCACCAGGTCAATGAACATCACCGTGAGTTGGCGACGCTCGGCGGCTAGGGATTGGGGGCTAGGGGTTAGGGGTTGGGGACTGGCACCTGACAACTGAGAACTGACAACTTCTGCTGTCTTATCCTTTTCGCCATTTCCCCATTTTCCCTTTTCGCCCTCTGTTTCGCCCTTTCGCCCTTTCGCCCTTTCGCCCTCTGTTTCGCCTTTTTCCCGTTTCGCCCTTTCGCCCGCTCCCGTTTCCCCAACCCACACCAATACCTTCCCGTCCTCGTCAGCGGCAACACGTTCAGCCTCGATGAGTTCCGCCTTCAGATCCTCCAGCGTCTCCTCATCAAGAGCGAACTGCCGCTTCAACGTCCGGTAGGTTACACGTCTCTTACTTCGGAGTACGTCTTTTGCTTGTTCGATGACCTCAAGAAAATCCATCGCTCTCACCTCTTGTAGCGTGTGGGATTCTACAAGAGAGCTGCGGCAAGAGATAGAAGAAGTACTGAATAGAAACGTTCCCGGCTTGTTGCCTGACATCCGGACCGAACGGCAGAACGCCGCAATTGAGTTCCCTCTCCCATTGCGAGAGAGGGACAGGGTGAGGAGGCTTTAGTTCAGATTCTGCAATCGTGGCATCACGTCGCTGGCGAATAAGCGGATGCTGCGCTCGGATTCGTCGTACGGCATCCCGCCGTAGCTGAAGACGCCAGTAAAGTCGCTGCAACCAACCTTGGCGCGAATATCCAGAATCTTCTCGAAACACTGCTCTGGCGTGCCCCACACTTGCAGATTGGTGAAGAACTGTGAACTGGTCTCAATGCCAGCTTGATTCATCTGTTCCGACATTTTTCCGTAGAACTCGTAGCCTTTGGTCTTGCTAAAATGCTCACTACCGAAGTTGTAATGCTTGATCGCAGATTGCCAGTAATTGCCAATGTACTGCTGCGCCATATCCTGCGCGCGGCTCTTATCTTTGTCACAGAACACCCACCCAGCGGCGACCGTGGGTGGTGCATCAACACCATGGGTCTTGCGGAAGACATCCGAATACATCATCAACTCTGAGGCGACAGCTTCCCACGGCTTCTGCGGAATAATGAGAATGCCAAGGCCGAGTTTCGCCATAATCTCTGACGACTCGGGAGACACCGCCGCGGCATACGTCCGGCCCTTAAACGATTTGTGAGGTGCAGGACGAATGGCTTTGTGCGGCTGCTGATAGAACTTGCCGTTATATTCGCAATAGCCCTTCTCCAGACCATTCAGCACTATTTCGGCAGCTTCGACGAAACGGTCACGCGATTCACCCATCTCTAAGCGAAACCCCTCAAATTCGACGGCGCCCGCACCTCGGCCTACGCCAAGGATGACACGGCCATCGCTCATGTTGTCGAGCATGGAGATCTCTTCCGCCACTCGCATGGGGTCATGCCACGGCAGGACGACAACCATCGTCCCAAGTTTGATCTTCTTGGTGCGTCCGGCCATGTAGGTGAGGAACTGCAATACATCGGGCACCATCGTGTAATCAGTAAAGTGATGCTCAACGCTCCATAACGAATCAAATCCCAATGGCTCGGCCAAATCAGCCAGACGCATCTCTTGTTTATAGACGTCATAATCAGAAATGCGTTGTTCGGGATTTTGGCAAATCGCCGCTAAACCAACGCCCAAAGGTCCGGTGTGGTGTCCGTTCTGCATACTGTTCCTGTCTCCTTAATACGAAAAGATTCGCTCCCCATGAAAGGTGAACGTTCAGGGCTTTTTCAGTTTACCTCTTTACTGAGTCGGCTGTGAAAACACAACAGGTCGCCTTGACCAGGACAGAAGAGCAACGGAGAATCAGAGCACCAAGGAGGGGAATGCATGCCCACAGACAAGGTTCGTTCAAACGGAAAGCTCAACAACAATCCACAACCGGCGATTACGCGCCGTTCTTTCCTCACAGGTGCGAGCATTGGGGCTCTCAGCATAGCGACCACACTACCCTCGACTCTTGCCTTTGCTGAGGGAGCCGCTTCCGATGCCAAGCTCTTCGACACCATCTATTCGCTGCGCGCGATCCGCCGCCTCAAGCCTGATCCGATTCCTGAAGAAACGTTACGAAAAATTGTTGAGGCCGGTGTCCATGCCCCAAGCGGCGGGAACCGTCAAGATTGGGGATTCATTGTCGTACGCGATGCCGAACTGAAAACGTTCATTCGTGATCGCTACCGCGATGCTCAGCAAAAGTTCCGCGCGAGCCAACCCCCAATCAACGAACTCCCCCCACCACGTCAACGAGCGATGAAGGCTTCGATTTATTTATCTGACCACATGCACGAGGCTCCGGTCATCCTGCTCGCCTGTTCCGCCAAAGAGTATCCAGCCTGGGCACAAGCACAAAATCAACGTGGCAGTACCGCCACCGTACACGGGTCGATCTATCCCGCCGTACAAAACATACTGTTAGCGTGTCGTGCATTTGGCATTGGCTCGGTCCTTACTACCACACACTACTTTTTCGAGGACGACCTCAAAAAGAAGGTTGGCGTTCCAGACAATATGGAAATCGCCGCGCTGCTCCCCATGGGATACCCACGCGGAAAGCTAGGAAAGACTACCCGCAAGCCGGTTGATGACGTGTTGTACTGGGATCGATGGGGTAGTAAGAAGGCGTAACGTACCCCAGTACGAATCTGTGAGGTTCTCTCACCTTAGCGGGAAGAAGGTCATGATGAGGGTGAAGAATATTGTGGGATGGCGAATGCGGATTGCGGACGGCCACAGGTAAAACTATCGCCAGTGAATACTTTCCGTGTCACTGACAAAGTATTATGTCGGTTTGTAGGAGGAAAAACTCATGAAGATGCATCCGTTGGCTCAAGGATTCGTACGCGGTTTTAGCAACGTTCATACGTTCCTCTTCCGTTCTATTGGTCTGACTGGCTCCGGCGCACTGCGCCAAACGTTAATCCTCACCACTCGTGGTCGCAAAACAGGTCGTGAGGTGTCAGTACCACTGCTTTACGTCGAAGAGAACGGCAAGCTCTACATCGTCGCCTCTTTCGGAGGAAACGACGTGCCTCCTGGTTGGTACCGGAACCTCGTCGCAAATCCCGAAGTCGGGGTCGAGCTTCACAAGGGAGTGCAGCGCTACCACGCGCGATCTCTCAGCCCCGAAGAGGCGGAAAAAGTGTGGCCAAAGCTTCTTGCCCTATACCCCACGTACGCTGACTACCAGAAGAAAACGACACGAGTCATTCCAGTGGTTGAGCTGACTCCAGCGTAAAGAGCAACAGAAAATCAGATAGCGCTCCAGCGAGGAGGACATCGTTTGGCCTAAATCAGAAGCTGGACGATGGCTCGTCCTTTCGCTGTAAGGCCAATGATGCGCGGACCGCGAAACGCGAAGTGGGCAGACCAGATATCTTGCCGCGGGTGGAACAAGGGAACGAGGGTTCCTGTCGCTGAATCGATACTTGTGAGATTTGGTCCTTTGTAGAAATTACAACGATCGCATGCTAACGCCAGGTTGGACAGATCGTCTTTACCTCCATGCTGTAGCGCAATGATATGTTCAATATGGAATCTTGCATCCACAGCTCCTTGCGGCAATCGGCAGTATTCACAACACTCCCCCGCCCGTTGGCGCACAAGCTGCCGAGTAACCGCGTCCATCTACGACGTGTGATTTACTAGGACAGTTCGGGCACGCGCCTTCAGAATACCCATCAAGTCGATACCTTCGACAAACTCCTCGTACTCCTGGCGTTCGTCGTCGGTCAGCTGCCCTTCATTGGCTTTCGCAGCAAGCTTATCAAGTCGAGCCTGCGATTCCGAGTCAATTTGAAGGTTCACGATTCGCTCAGCAACTTCTGAGGTTAGGCAATCAGTGAACGGCTCTAAGAAGCGATCGAGAACAGAGGTGTTCATAAATTTTATTTACTCCAAGAACGTCCCGCGCTGATAATCCTCAACCGCCTTAATGATTTCTTCACGCGTATTCATCACAAACGGTCCGTAGCGGGCAATGGGTTCGCGTAATGGTTTCCCTGCCAAAAGCAGAAAGCGCACTGAATCATTTTCGGTCTTCACTGTAAGTTCTTCGCCGTCAGAAAGAAGCGCAAGTTGCTGCGTAGCAATTTGCTGCCCTGGGACAGTGTCAGTTGCACCAAACTGTCCTTGTCCGCCAAACACATAACACAAGGCAGTATGACCTTTCTGTACGGAGAGTGAATGTGTCGTGGTACATGGGACGTGGACGTCGAGATAGAGCGGGTTGGTCACAATACCCTGAACAGCGCCTTGGAGACCAGCGCTTTCTCCGGCAATAACACGAATCTTCGTTCCGTTCGCCAGCGTCGTTTCGGGAACATCTTCGGGTGGAATGTCCTGATAGCGCGGAGCGGTCATCTTCTCTGCTGCCGGTAGATTGACCCACAACTGAAATCCCCACATCATGCCGTTGTCCTGCTTGGGCATCTCCGAATGAATGATACCGCGACCAGCCGTCATCCATTGCACACTGCCAGCAACAAGATTCCCCTCGTTGCCTTTATGATCTTTATGCTGCATAGAGCCAGCAAGCATGTACGTCACAGTTTCAAAACCACGATGCGGGTGGTCAGGAAACCCGGCAAGATAATCATTGCTTTGCTCTGACTTAAATTCATCAAGCAATAAAAACGGATCAAGCGAGTCGAGCGCTTGCGAACCAATCGTCCGAAACAAGCGCACTCCAGCTCCGTCTGAGGTTGGTTGCGCTTTGACGATCTTTGTTACTGTCCGTGTCAACATTGCCTCACTCCTTCTCGGAACTCACGCCTAGCGGCTTAGCTACACCTGTATCTGAACTCCAGGGCTCACGGCACGAATGTAAGCGTATTCGCGTTTGTACAGCTACGGCCCCTCGCCTTCCTCTGGCGGTGGCTCCGCAGGCTCGCCCATTGCTTCGACAAGGTTGTCAAAGCGCGTGTATTCTCGTCGGAACGCGAGGCGCACGGTGCCGGTCGGCCCGTTGCGTTGTTTGCCGACAACGATCTCTGCGACCCCCTCATCTTGTGAGTCTGATTTGTAAACCTCATCGCGATAGATGAACATGATGACGTCTGCATCTTGTTCAATCGAGCCCGAGTTGTGACTCACAATCCCATCAGCAAGCCATGAGGAAGGGCCAGGAACAGTCAGATCGAACACTTCCTCTTCTCCTTGTGACTCGATTGCTACTACTCTGTCCCAGAAGAGGTCGCTGGTACATTGGCTCTGCAAGACTTCATCATTCAGTATTTCGGCGTATTCCAACATAGTTGATCTAGAAGGTGCGAAATGGACATGTGCTGATACAGAGTAAGTCTTCCCTCGCATCATCGCCATTTTCCGGTAGGAAATTCCCTGCTCTGCCATAAGATCTTTCACTCGCGAAAACCATTCCTGGGGTACTGTATCGACATTGGTATTGGCCTGCACCGCGCGGAGCGACCGACGTAGAAGCGCGGCTTTCTGTTCACGTGGCCCAAACGCACCAACACAGTCAAGGAACTGCCGCTGGCTCTCAGCTCCAGACACAGTTACTAAATGTGCCGGTCGGTAGGTTCCCTGTTGAACAGTATAGACCCGAGCGACAATTCCACAGCGGAGTAAGAGCGCAAGAACATCTTGGGCAAGCCCTGGACTATTAGTGCTGTACATCACCGCGTGTCCACCACGTTGGCCTTCTGAGCGGACAGAGATCGTCCCATCTGTCGCCCACAAATGGCGCAGAAACAGAGCGATTTGCTTATTCGGAAGACGGAAGACTTCCGAGGGCACTCGCTTCTCATGCGAGCGTTGCCCATAGATACCAAGCTCGCGAAGCCAGAGATTCACG
>JAYVFX010000007.1:0-6298 GCA_043772795.1 Deltaproteobacteria bacterium | reverse complement strand
ACTGGTACACTTCACCGTCATGGACTCTACCCTGACAGGCTAACACCACGGTTCACGGTGATATGAAACAGAACGGTTATTGGCTTACGAGGCCTTAGGTGTCAGGTCTGAGACCTCGCGAACCTTTTTTAGATGGATCAGGGGCCACGACATGAATAGGGGACGGTGCTGCTTTCAGGGCCTAACTTTCGCTTGCAGACCGACGCTCGCTACGATTGCGCCTGAAGCTTGAGCGTTAGGCTCGACCCCGAGAGAAGACCATGGAAAACTCTTGAAGGGCCGCAGAAAAAAAGGAAGACAACGCCTCGCCAGCGGAACCCCACAACGACAACAACCGCCACCCCTGAGCCCCACGACCACGAGAAAATGAGGGCACGGAGCGGAAGCCGCAGTAGAAGGAACAAAGTGAGAGGGAGCAAAGAAGGAATGAGGGCGCAGAGTAAAGACCGACGAACAGGAACAAACTGAGGGGATTTCAAAGAAAGAAGCGGGCACGGAGTGGAGGCAGGCGCAACAAAACAAAACGAGCGGTTACAAAAAGTGAGGGGACAAGTTCGCAGTGAAGACGAGCCTAACCAACCGCGCCACCGCATCGCGGCCACGTTGGGTATGTGGTAAATCTGAAAGGCCGCGTGTTGGCCGCTCGCGGTGCGCGGGGGCGTTAGGCTGCAGGGGCACTTTAGATGCCGAATACAATCAAAATCATGATTAAACTTCTCATTGGAAAAGGGCCGAACCCGTTTTCTGTTCGGTTTACGCTACTGACACCGTTCTTCTTGCTCACCCTACTCTCTATAGCGAGCGGTGAATCAAACAGGAGTGTTGAACGCTCAGCCGATGCTTCGGTCCCTTACTTAACTACCACTCAACCTCTCACTCTCGTCAGTGCCAACGACGGGCGTACCCTCGTGCAAAGAGACAGCCGTGGCCTCTTCGACAAGACCAGGGTGCCGGCCCAGGATTCCCTCACCGTTATACATCTCGGTCCGGACCATCCGCCTATCGTGAAAACGGTCTATGGTACCGTGTCTAGCACGATCCTTGGTAGTCCCTTTATGGCCATGAGTGCGAACGGACGCTATGGCTTCGTTGTCCATCATTCCTGGAATGGTCCGCCCTTCTCGGAGTACTGGCCCGAGATCACCCCCTTGCCCGAAGAGCAAGCGAACGGTCTGACCGTGGTGGACTTGAATTCACCAGAATTGACAGTGGTTGGGCGTCTCGCGTTGCCGCCGTTTCCTCTGCTGGTGCTTCCCTTGCCTGATGGGGAACGGGTCATCGTATTAAACGGCACCACATTTTTCGTCATCGCGATGCGGGATGGTAAGCCAGAGGTGGTCTCGACGAGTCCCTCTCCAATCGTCGGGCTGTCGATGGCTGTCAGTCCCGTAGGGGATCGCATCGTCGTTACCGGCTTCTCGGGAGACCATATCCCTGCTGAGTTCCCGCCCCCTGAGAAGTTCACCGCTCACTTGTTCAGCCTGAGCGGTGGAAAAATCGCGTATCTCCACGAGATCAGCATCCGGGCGGGCCTGCCCGCCAAATTCAATGGGGCTTTCACCCCACGGTTTAGTCCAGATGGAAAACGTATCTTGGTGCTCAACGGGGTAGGATTAGGAGGCAAGGGCACATTGGATGATGTCCTGAGCATAGACATGACTGCTGAGCCACCCCAGGTCACGGAAGTAATCCCTCAAGTGGGCGATGGCTTAGAGAGTCTCGCGTTTCATCCTAGCGGGAAGTTTGCTGTGATCTCCTGCCTGGAGGAGTTTACGCCCGGGAACGCCTTGACCAGTTACAGCCACTTGGCGGTTATTGACCTCACAACGACACCAGCGCGATTGCTGTATCATCTACCAGTGGAAGCGTATCCGGAAGGGATTGAGTTCACCCCAGATGGGAGCAAGTTATTTGTGGGGCTCACGGATGCGCATCGTATCGCTGCGTTTGACGTTGAAGGGTTTCTGCTGAAGCGGAACCCTTTTGTGCTCCAGGTTGGGCATGGCCCCGCAGTTATGGCTCTGGGGCGAGGGTATACGCAGAAAAAGTAAGGTCAGGTGGGAAAAGGCGAAGCGTTAGCCACTGACTTAAATTCGCAGCTCGACAGCCTAACCACCCTGTGCTCGTGACCGCCGCCCGCTTGCGGTTTGGAATGAATCTGAAGGGCTTCGTCAGGGCGGCGGCCCGAGACGGGGGCGTTAGGCTTTGTCGAGACTGAGCACGTAAGCGCAAAGGAGAAGGAAAGACTATGCCCACAACCAGTGAGGAGAACAAGGCTGTGGTCCGACGTTTCTGGGACGCCATGAATACGCGTCAGTGGGACGCCTTTGACGACCTGTTGGCTCCAGACGTTGTCCGCCATTGCCAAGCGACGCCAGGATCAACGTCCGGAGCTGTGAGCAATACAAGGAATTCTTCCGGCAGGATGCGACAGTCTTTCCTGATTCCATCCAAACGTTCACGCACCTCGTTGCCGAGGGCGACTTCGTGGCCGTATGGGCAACGTACGAGGGCACCCAGAGGGGACAGCTGGGGCCATTCCCGCCTTCGGGGAGGAAAGTGCGATTTGATTTTGGGGCAGTTTTCCGCGTGGAGAAGGGCAAGATTGCAGAGTGGTGGGTAACGTGGGACAACACAGCGATACTCGTGCAGCTGGGACATCTGCCAGCTCTTCCAAGCCAGGATGGATAGAGACGGTCTGACAGCTATCAGCCTTTCGAGGGAGCGGTTTTCATTTGAGGAGGATCTCCATGAGCGTTTATCTGATGGTCGGTATCAACATCCATAACCCAGGTCCCTACGAAGAGTACGTCCGCCAAGCCATGGTCAGTCTGGAAAAGTACAAGGTCGAAGTGTTGGCCGTCTGCGACACCCCCATTGCACAAGAAGGGACGAACCCGTTCGGTCGTTATGTGCTTTTGAAATTTGCGGACCGGGCCGCCTTCGATGCGTGGTATCGCTCGCCCGAGTACCAGGCGGCCATTCCCATCCGTCATGCTGCAGCTGAAACTGGATTCTTTGTCACGGTTGATGGTCTGAGTTGAAGAGCGGCTGCTACTGAACCTGAACGGATATGATGCGGGAGGCACTCCGAGGCAAGGCCTAACCATCCCGTGCTCGTGACCGCCGCCCGCTTGCCGATGCTGCTTGAACTGAACAGCTGCGTTTGGGCGGCGGCCCGAGACGGCCAGCGTTAGGCGGAACCTGGAGGCCCGATAAGGAGGTTGTCCCTTGAGGGTCAAAGAGCCTTTTCAGGGCAGGATAGGAATATGGCAACGGTAAAGCAGAATGACCCCAACACATCCAATAGGAAGAAATTACCATGAAGAGGTTACTATACTCACTAAGCGGCCTGGGGCTCATCTCGATCCTGATTATGGGAGCATTAGTCTCTAGCTCCTACGCCAATGACAAATGCCGGCCAAAAAGTCCTCTGCGTGGTACCTGGGTGTACAGCGAGGTGGGGTATGTTATCCTGGGCATAACAGGTCCTGTGACCGAAGCAGGGATTATAAACGTGGACGAGTGCGGAAACGTGACCGGGCACGGGGTCTTCGACGCCTCGGACAGCTCAGGGGTCGAATTTGGCTTTGACGGTGCCTGTGTGATTAGGAAAAGCGGCGCTGAGGTGGATTGCACCTTAAATGCTCCTGCTCTCAATCTTGTCAACGTCGGCAGATACTGTGTCATGACGGGGAAGAACGACGGGAGGTGTTTTGAGAAATGGCATTGCATCAGTTCCAACTCCTAAGATCGAGCCAGGGGTAGTCCTCTTAGCCAATTTCGAGCGGCAGCAAGCCAGCACGTGTAAGTGAGGGGTTAAGGCGGGGCCGTCTCCCACTACCTAACGTTGCACGTACACTCCGGGGAGCGAGATCCCAACATAGGAGACGTTGCGGCTTTTATGGCCTAACCACTGCCTCCAGCGCGACCGCGGCCTGCGAGCGGTTCTGAGCGCATGCGAAAGGACACAGTAGGGCCGCGGCGGCTGAGGCGCGGCGTTAGATGGAACTTCCCGCATACCTTCACCGCAGCAAACCCGGAAGAGACAACAACAGTTAAGCAACCAAAACAGAAAGAAACAAAATATGAAAACCAAAAGCTCAATCATCAAACCAGTCGCGATAGCAACGGCTCTAGCCGCCCTTCTCGTGGCGACTCCAGGGCAAGCCAATCCACCGAGCGAGAAAAGTCTGTACGAACGGCTTGGCGGCGTCTTCGCCATCGCGGCGGTGGTGGACCACTTTAGCGACGCGGTTGTACAGAACCCGATCGTAGGGAAGACTTCGAAGAACCCAGCCCTCAGGGAGTGGCACACGAAGAGCTTGGGCCGGTTGCCGGGCCTCAAGTTCATGCGAACCCTGTGGGTCTGCGAGGTCACGGGCGGGCCGTTCAAATTTTCGCCAACAAGGCCGGGAAAGACTGAATTGGGTCTTGAGGAGGCGCATCGTGACCTCAAGATCTCGCCAGAAGAATTCGACGAGGTAGCGGCCGAGCTGGGGCGCACCCTTGACTTCTTCAAAGTGCCTCCGCGCGAGAAGGGAGAAGTCCTCGCCGCCTTCGCAGCGCACAAGAACGAGGTAACGGCTGGCTACATGGCGAAGTGAGTTGCCCCACGTCATCTAACCACCGCCTCCAGCCTGACCGCAGCCCGCGAGCGGCTTTGGCTGAACGTGAACGGCCTCGGTTAGGCCGCGGCGGCTGAGGCGGGGCGTTGGGCGTCATCAATGAGGCAGGTGCGAGACGATTTCTGTCCATTCATAATTGAAGCGAATCTCTTACCGCTCGGTCAGCATCCTGACCGAGGGCATACTGACGAGGAAGACTGCCATGCTGCAAAAGTCGCTGTTGCTTGGTCTTTCGCTGATCACCGCCGCTGGTCTGGCCTACGCCGCTGACGACCAAAAGAGCGGAGCAATGACCGCCCCCGGTCAAATGGAATGGCAGGAGTTTCGGCCAGGATCACCAGTGAAAATGATGATCCTCTGGGGAGATCGCAACAAAGGTGAACACGCGATGTTACTCAAATTCCCTGCCGGGTTTGCCGCTCCGATCCACGCTCACACTGGTGACTATCACGGCCTGAACTTGACCGGAACTTGGCGTCACTCCTTTGACGGCGGCGAGGAGAGAGATCTGCCGCCTGGCTCCTACGTGTTTCAACCGGGGATGGGCATGCACGGCGACGCATGTGTTGGGCCGGAGGACTGCGTGTTGTTCATTCATCAATATGTGAAAGATGATTTTATTCCAAAGCAATAGCCCAAACCAGAGCGAATGCTCAATCGACCAGGGACGTCAATGTTTTTAGCGATCGGACGGTCAAGAGATTCTCGCTATGGGGCAACGAGGTATGTAGAGGGACGCTGTTCACGCCAGTAGTGCCGCCCAACCATCCGCGCCACCGCATCGCTGCCCGGTTGCGGATCTGAAAAAGCCGAAAGGCCGCGTGTGGGCAGCTCGCGGTGCGCGGGGGCGTTAGCCCACTGAGTCCAAAGCAACCCAAGAGGAAGCCCTAATAGTCCCTAACCCGCACCTGAGTTATGCTGCGACCAGCAAAGAGTTTGGAGGCCACCTTTATGGATGAACGGATTACGATTAATCCCAAAGTGTGTCACGGCCAAGCGTGCATTAAAGGCACACGCATCCCTGTCCATTTGCTCCTGCGGATGCTCGCGAATGGCGACACGATAGAAGATCTCCTAGCCGAGTATCCCTCCCTCACGCGGGAAGACATCCTGGCCTGCTTTGACTATGCGGCTTCTTTGGCCGAGGAACAAGTAACGCCCCTAGAGGCGTGGTCGAGCGAGGCATGAAGATTGCCGTCGACGAACACATTCCGCTGATGACCGTGCACGCCCTACAAACCCTGGGACATGACATACGAGACATTCGCGGCACTGTAGATGAGGGAATGGAAGATGAAGAGCTATGGGAGATGGTGCAACGTGAAGAGCGGATGCTGATCACCACGGATAAAGGCTTTACGCGCTATCGCGCGACACCCCATTACGGAATACTGGTCGTGCGATTACGCCAGCCGAACCGTCATCGGATTCACCGTCGTATTATGCAAGCCATGACGCAGTTCACCGAAGCAGAGTGGCCGGGACTGTTAGTCGTGATGCGTGATATAGCGCAGGGTATATGGCGTAGCCAAGGGAACGGAAGCGCTTGAGAGGGAGGCAACAAGAAGTGAGGAGTGGGCTAACCCGTCGCGCCACCGCATTGCGGCCCGCTTGCGACTCTGCTGAACTTGAAAGGCTGCGGTTGGGCCGCTCGCGGTGCGCGGGGGCGT
>JAYVFX010000006.1:0-3693 GCA_043772795.1 Deltaproteobacteria bacterium | reverse complement strand
TCAAGCATGAATTCTATCACGGCGAAATCTTTGCAATGGCTGGGGCGTCACTCGTCCACAACCACCTCAGCGCGAATGTATTGACGTTCCTTCGCGGTGCGGTTCGAGCCAAAGGTTGTAGTGCCTTCGGGTCAGACTTGCGGGTAAAAACTCCCGATGGGTTATTTACCTACCCAGACGTGATGGTGGTGTGTGGTCCAATTGTCCTCACCCGTGACCGGCCCGATACCGTCACCAATCCGTGTGTCCTCGTAGAGGTTCTGTCGGACGCGACGCGCGACTACGATCGGGGGGAGAAGTTTACCCTCTACCAAGCTATTCCCACCTTGCAGGAGTATCTCCTGGTCGAACAAGACCGTGTATGCCTCGAGCATTGGCATCTTCAGCCTTCCGGCGAGTGGGTGGCACAAACCTTTACGTCCCTTGATGTTGGCATTTCATTGCCTATCCTGGGTGTGACGTTGCCACTCCGGGAAGTCTATCTTGAGGTCTTTGGTTCCTAATGGGTATTCCCATTATCGATGGGTACGTTGATTCCGAACGCCCGCATGGCGGTGATCGAAGGTCCAGGTCATGAGATCTACGTTGATGAACCAGAGGAATGTATCAGCGCATTCCTGAAGTTTCTGCGCTTGCTGAATTAGCGCTTCAGGGTTTCCGTGGGAAGAATAGGCAATATTCTTTGTCCCTTCACTTTTTTCTCTCTATGGCCTATCTTACTGACGTTTCGTAACAAGGCTTTCGTGGCCTCAATGGAAAGGAGTACGAGCATGCATTTTATGTGGTTCACCGAGCGTGCGTATCACTACGACTTGGAAACGGATCCAGGCAAATACCGCGATCTCGAAAATGAAGTAATTCGCAAGCGGAGTTTCTACGGAACTCCGAACCGGTTCTTTGATCGACAACATGGCGCCATGTTACTCAATCAGTATTTAGACGAAAAGATTTACACTGATGCGGAGCTGTTGAATTTCGATGGCGTGATGCTCAATGAGCATCATGGCACGCCTTTCTGTTTGGGGGCGGTGATGGACGTTGAGGCGTCAGTGATAGCCAAGACCACCAAGCGCGTGAAAATCGCGCTGCTCGGCAATCCTGTCCCGACTGTGTCCAATGCGTTGCGATTGGCGGAAGAACTCGCCATGATCGACTTGATCTCTAACGGACGCATGATCACAGGTTGGGTGCGTGGGGCAGGCTCGGAGCAATTGGCGAATAACGCTAATCCGGCTTACAACCGTGAGATGTATGAAGAAGGAGTCGATTTTATCGTCAAGGCGTGGACGACCCCCGGTCCCTTCCGTTACGAAGGCAAACATTTCCACTTCCGTCACGTCAATCCGTGGGTGTTGCCGTTACAGACACCGCATCCGCCGTTCTGGATTCCTGGCTTGATCAGTCCCGAAACGGCGCAGTGGTGCGCAAAGCGCCGCTATCCCTACGTCGCACTGGCGACGAGGTTGGAGCCCACACTAGAGTTGTGGGACTTCTACAGCCAAGCGGCGGCACGAGAAGGCTATCAAGCGGGACCCGAGAATTTTGGTTATCTACAACCTGTGATGGTGGCAGATACGCAAGAGCGCGCGGAAGAGATGGGCAAGCGGATTCTCTATGGCGGTGCTTTTGCCCATTTTGCGCGCCCAGAGTGGATGTTTCCTCCAGGCTACAACTCGAAAGAAGCGACCCGTCGCCTCGCCCGTACAAACTTCGGTGCCAACGCTGCTGCGAGGACGCTCTATGGTGACGGTGGTGAGGAGAGCGTGGAAGCCATTGAGGCAGTCAAGCAGACGATTTATTCTACGTATCCTGATGTGCTGAAAGACATGGTGATGATTGCCGGGACTCCAGACAACGTTATCCCCAAGCTCAAGAAAGTGATGGACATCTTACGTCCGGGAATCTTCTCGTTTTGGTTGGATGGACCGGTGCCTTTCACGGATCGGAAGCGCTGTTTGGAATTACTGAACCGCGACGTGATTCCGGCATTACGCGAACATGGCAAGAAGCTAGGCTTGGTTGATCCGTTCACTCGTACGCCCGGATCAGTTCCGTTACGCGGCAGTACGCCCGAGCCGGTGAGCAACCCGGCGGCATTGGCAGAGCTGGCGGCATAGCCGGTAGCGCCTCACTCGTAGTTCTCTTCACAGCCCACAGCCTGACCGGGCCGGCCTGGTCGGGCTGAGTTTTTCGACAGGATTAAGACAATCTCTTTCGCACTATGACGATGCCTTTTTCAGCGGCCTAATTCTTCTTGCTCGTGATAGAGCAGATAGCAGCCAAGGTCCAGAGGTTGGGGAAATGCGCTGTTCGCAGTGTCAACACGAGAACCGAGAGGGAGCAAAGTTTTGTAATGAGTGTGGAACCTCGCTCGCGCTCCGCTGTGCGGCCTGTGGGGCCGAGAACCCAGACAGGGCGAAGTTTTGCAGCGAGTGTGGCATATCTCTAACGGAAGGCGAAAAGGCGAAAGGGGGAAATGGCGAAAAGGAAAGGGACTCCGAACCCCGCACTCCGCACTCCGCACTGAGTGCCGCCGAAAGGCGGCAGTTGACCGTGATGTTCTGTGACCTGGTAGGTTCCACCGCCTTGTCTGCTCAACTCGACCCGGAGGAGTTGCGGGAGGTCGTGCGCAGTTACCAGCAGGCGAGCGCTGCGGTCATTGAACCCTACGGCGGTCACATCGCCCAGTATCTTGGTGATGGGCTGCTCGTTTACTTCGGCTATCCCGTGGCGCATGAAGATGATGCCGCGCGGGCGGTACGGGCGGGGTTGGAGATTATCGCGGCGTTGCGGAGCCGCGCGCGTCAGCAAGCGGCAAACCCTCCGCTCCCTCACGGTCGCGGCTCGGATACTCTCCAGGTCCGCATCGGCATTCACACCGGGTTAGTCGTCATTGGCGAGATTGGCAGCAGTGAGAAGCGGGAGATGCTGGCTTTGGGTGAAACACCCAACCTCGCTGCTCGTATCCAGGGGCAAGCCAATCCTGATGAAGTCGTGATCAGCGCGACGACGTATCGGTTAGTCGAGGGTTTGTTTGAGTGTGAGGACCGCGGGCAGCCAGAACTCAAAGGCGTAACCACGCCCCTGACGCTCTATCGGGTGGTGAAGGAGGGAGAAGCGCAGAGCCGCTTTGAGGTGGTGATGCGCAGAGGACTCACGCCACTCATTGGCCGTGACCCTGAGTTTAGCCTGTTACGCGAGCGTTGGGGACGAGTGAAAGAGGGCGAAGGGCAGGTGGTGCTGCTCAGTGGTGAGCCGGGCATTGGCAAATCGCGATTAGTAGAGGCGCTCAAGGAAACGGTCGAACACGAGGGAGCACGCTGTTTAGAGTTACGCTGTTCGCCGTATGCGCAGAACAGTGCGCTCGCGCCGGTGATTGAGCACCTCCAGCGAACGTTGGGGTTTCAGCAGGGTGATTCTCCAGAAGAGAAGCTGCAAAAGCTGGAGCAGCGGCTCTCGCACTCTCTCGTGGACCTGCAAGAGACGGTGCCTCTATTTGCTTCCTTGTTCTCGCTCCCTGCTCCCCGCTCCCCGCTCCCTGCTTTCAGCCCCCAGAAGCAGAAAGAAAAGACACACGAAGCGATTGTCGCTTGGCTGTGTGCGGAAGCAAAACAACAGGCAGTAATCTTTGCCTGGGAAGATCTCCATTGGGCAGATCCGTCTACGCTGGAGTTGCTTACGCTCTTTCTCATC
>JAYVFX010000005.1:0-5502 GCA_043772795.1 Deltaproteobacteria bacterium | reverse complement strand
ACGCGCCGTATTCAAGAATTCTCTATGCGACAATATAAGGCTTACAAATTTATCTATCATTCCTCCATTTGACAGGCCTAAAGTTTGTCAGATATAGGCCTCTCCCGAATAGAGGTAGGACAAAGTTGCTGTGCTCATTTCAGAAAGCCCGCACTCATCCGATAAACCCTGTAGCGAGCACAGCTATGGGACGTGTAACAGCATCTATCCTGAGGCCGGGAATGGTTTTGAGTAAACCGGTATTTAATAGTTATCGACAACAATTAGCCGATGCTGGAACTATTGTGGATGTGCGCGTGATCCGCCTTTTACAAACCTGGGGCGTTATTGACGTTGAAGTGCAAGGGGTCTCAGAACCAACCCTACAAGAGATAGAGGCACAAATGTCCACCACTGTCGTCCTCCAACAGATTTCGGCAATGATCGACGATCGGTTTTACGGCGCAGAGCAGCATACGTTTGTGACAGAATTGCACCGCTTGGTGAAGCAGTGCGCGCTAAAAGATATAGACCACTAAGGAAAACGTGGGAAATGATATCAGAACTGCTGACAGGAGAACCGCTGCTGGTCGTTGAGCGCATTCATGAATTGCCGACGTTGCCGGAAATCTACCAGCGTCTCTCGTTAACCATTGATAACCCCTTTTCCTCCATCTGGGAGATTGAGCACATCGTCAGACAAGATCCGGTCATTACCGCTCGACTCCTCCATTTCGTGAACTCACCCTTATATAGCATGCGGGCCCCGGTATCGACCGTCGCCGAGGCAATTCGGACCGTCGGCTACGACGCGCTTAAACAGGTAATCCTCACGACAAGTGTTATCGACCTGTTCCAGCAAGAGGCCCACGGAATGTTGTCGTTACCAGCCTTCTGGGAACATTGCCTCGGTACAGCTGCGGCTGCCCGACAGCTTGCGCTGTGGATTGGTGAGGAGCATCCCGAGGAGTTTTTTGTCGCAGGATTACTCCACGACGTTGGCAAGCTTATTCATAGCCAATACGCAACCGACAAGTTCCGCGCCGCCGTAGCACTTGCGGCTACTGAACGACTGACGCTCGAAGCAGCAGAGCGCAAAGTGTTAGGGTTTTCGCATACACAGACGGGAGGGTTTCTCGTGCATCGTTGGGGCCTGCCGCCTGCGATCCAGCGAGCAGTTGCCTATCATCATTCTCCTGCTGTCCCTGACATGTTGTCACCCACCGTACACGAACATGTCGTACATTGCGCCGACCTGATCAGCATCGGACTCGGTCTCGGTTTCAGTGGAAGTTGTCACTTCCCTCCCTTTGTCCCGCTCTCCTGGGAAGTATTGCGTCTGTCCGTTGGTCACCTCAGCCAAGTCCTGCTGGCAACGAAGCGCGAAGCTACCCAATTGATGACCATTTTGTTTGGTAATTATGCGGAATGAAGATACTAACATCGGGAGCTTGATTGGCGGTTCAACGACGACAATTGTACCGCCAGACTCCCAGGCGCAGTTCCGTCGTCTGCAAGCGGAAACGCAAGCGGTAATCAAGTATCTCGATCGGGTCGAGTCGCTCTGGGTCAACCTCCAGAAGCGCTCCAGCGCTGACTTATTACCAGTCGACCTGCTCTCGTACTTCCTGGCGGAAATCGAGTCGCTTCTTCCCAGTGTCCTCTCAGCGATCTACCGTGTTGATCGACGTACATACGAATTTACGCTCGAGCGGTGCATTCCAGCAGGACTCCATGCCGATCTTGAGAACGAAACCCAACTCCAGATTGCCCAGGGACACTTCGCACTGGCCCTCCGTCGAGGTCGCCCAACGATCTGCGCTAGCCAGCGCATCCATCGTTATCATTCACGCGTACGGTCGATCCTGCTCATTCCACTGGTCACCCTGCAAGAAGTGCATGGGATGGCCCTGGTCGCTAGTGAACGTTCAGAGCAGGACATGGCCCCCTATGAATTGAAGCTCCTCTCTATTCTTGCTGGCCAGACCTCGTTGGCACTCGAAAGTTCCCAACGGGAGGTGGCACTCCAACGCCAACGCGCCGATCTCGATCAAGAGGTTCGCCTTCGCACAAGCGACGTAACGAAAGCCAATGCGGCACTCCAGCAACGCTTGCAGGATATGGAAGCCGAACTGAAGAAAGCCGACGAGGAAATTGAGCGACTTTCTATCGCCGACCGGATGCGTGACAGTCTGTTGGCTGCAACCTCTCATGAGCTACGGAACCCGCTGGGAGTGATCATTGGATCACTCGACGTTATTCGCGAAGAATGGCTGGACCGCTTACCATTAGAAGGGCAACAACTGCTCGATATGTGTGCCCGTAATAGTGCGTCGCTCTTGGCCATGCTTTCCGACCTTCTCGATATTTCCGTGCTCCGCGGCGAGCAGATTGTATTGTATCCACAGTGGCTCTCTTTTGGACCCCTTGTGCAAAAGACCTTTGATGCCCTCGGCCCCATGGCAAAGACCCATAACGTCAAACTCTTGAACACGGTCTCGCAAGAAATCGACATATACGCTGATACTGGCCGCTTACAGCAAGTGCTCGCTAGTCTTGTCAGTTACGCGATCAAGAACTCAAAAAAAATGGGTGCCTACGTCCTCGTTGGGGCAGCACGAGAGGGCAACCAGGTAACGGTGGGTGTCACAGATAATGGCGTCGGGCTTTCCCGCGAACAGCAAGAACACCTCTTTAACTCCCCTGTCGAGGAAGAAGGTGAGTCTGCTACAGCAAGAAAGGGAGCAAGTTTGAGTTTGGCGTTATGTAAGGCCCTTATTGAACGTCATGGCGGTCGGATCTGGGTCGAAGGCACCCCAGGCAAAGGCAGTCGCATTTTCTTCTCTTTGCCGACCGAACCTGCCACACCTAAAGACGTTTCGTAGCTCACCCGGCCTTGAAAGGCCGGGCTACCTTCCAGCGCCGCTCCGCGACTGAGTTCTTTCTAGTGGACCTACGTTCTGCGTTCTCAGGCTCCCCTGACTCCTAGACTCCTTTTCTCCATTTACCCTTTTCCCCCAGCGACTTCCCAACCACTGCCCTTCATGCTACCCAGGGCGAAGCAAAGAGCCTCTGTACGAATCTCGTACGTTTCGATTTAAAGTCGCTCCGTCGCACCACATAGCTGGTGCACAACCGAAAGAATCACATCAGTCCCCTGCTCAAACGCCTCTCGGCGAATGCTCTCATTCGGCTGGTGCGCTTGGTCAAGGTCACCAGGGCCGCAAACAATCGAGGCAACACCTGCTTGCGCAAATTGACAACCATCGGTCGCAAAGGGCACGCCACCACTCGTATGCTGATTGTGAACGGCGAGCAATACACGTTCAAGGGGAGTTTCTCGCGGCGAGAGAAGAGGCGGCACAACGAATGGCTCCCCAACAATAATCATCGCCTCGTGCTGCGGCGAGCCATAGTCATGGAGATCAATCGTTTGGACTCGCTGCGCAATCTCCCGGTATGCAACCAAGGGATCAACATCCGGTAAAGAACGATAGCTCACTTGTAGTGTACATTCCTCGGCAATCATATTTGACGCCGTTCCCCCTCGAACCATGCCAAAGTTCAGTGTGGTATACGGAGACTCGGGAAACTCACGGGCAAAGGTCGTTGATCGCTGAGTGCGCAGCTTAGCCTGGTAACACCCTATTGTATCAATCACCTTGCCGGCAACGGCAATCGCATTCACACCCTGTTCGGGAACGCTACTGTGTCCACCCTTCCCCCGAACAGTGACAGAAAAGACGATAATACTCTTATGCGTATAGCCGATTTGGGAGGAAGTTGGCTCACCAATCCACGCTTGCCGTGGTTGTGGGATGTCACGGAAAAACTCTGGCAACACAGGGAGAAGCCGCGCAGCTCCGAGGCAGCCAATTTCTTCATCCGCCGTAAACAAAAAGACGAGAGGTTCCTCAAGGGTGGAGACGTCAAGCCGCCCGGCAGCATCGACACACTGCGCCAGAAACACTTTCATATCCGAAGTTCCGCGACCGTAGACTTGCGTGTCGGTTACTTCCAACCGCAATGGATCGCGCTGCCACCCAGGTTGTCCGGCAAACGGCACAACATCGACATGGCCAGAAATGATGAGACCATGGGGTTCAGGTGGACCGGCATACGCAATGAGATTGGCTTTCGGAACTCCCGCAACTTCCATCCGATGAAAGTCAACATGGAATTTATGATCACTTAAATGGGCTCCAAGATATTCCATAGCCTCGACATTACTCTTGCTGCTGACCGTATCAAAGGACACAAGGCGGCTCGCCACTTCTTGCAGATAGGTACTCATAATATTCTCTCTTCAGACGCGAGGTCATTTCCTGCGGAGATGCTGGCACTATACCGTAAGTAGTCTCTGAGCGCCTAGTGGAGCCCCTCAACAAGGGAGAACACGAAACCCGAGGCACTCGCTTGACCACCACAAAGAAGGCAGAGTAACCTCAGCTAGCGGAAAGGAGGGCAGACTATGGCACAACTCGCAGGACATGTGGCAATTGTCACCGGCGGAGGCCAAGGCATTGGTCGAGGAGTCGCATTGTGTTTGGCGTATGCTGGAGCACATGTAGTGATAAACGACACAAATCAAGAACGGATCGCTCAGACCGTTACTGAGGTCCAGGCGCTTGGCGTACAAGCGCTCGGGATAGAAGCGAACGTCACGCGGTCCGCCGACATTGATCGTTTAGTACAGGCAACCTTCAGTCATTTCGGCAAAATCGATATTCTGGTGAACAACGCCGGGGTTGTCGTCGTGAAGCCAATGGAGAAACAAACCGAAGCCGATTGGGATACCGTGCTCGACGTCAACCTCAAAGGCGTGTTTCTGTGTTGCCATCGCGTCGTCCAGGAGATGATCAAACAGAAACAAGGAGCAATCGTGAACATCGCCTCAATCGCAGCCTTTCATTACACCGTCCCGCATGTACCCTACGCGGCTTCAAAGGCTGGGGTTGTCGCTCTTACACGTGATCTGGCGTATGAAGTGGCACGATATAATATTCGCGTGAATGCCATCGCTCCCGGACCGATTGAAACGCCGATGATGAGCACTGTGCTGACGCCAGAGCAAAAGGAATCCTACGCGAAGCAGGTTCCGCTGGGCCGTCTTGGTCAGCCGCAGGATATCGGCAATGCCGCCGTCTTTCTTTGCTCGGATGCAGCAAGCTTCATTACCGGGACAACACTCCCAGTGAGTGGGGGAACGGATTTACGAGTGTCAACGTCGTAGGGGAAGCAGTCAGCAGTCAGCAGTCAGTAGTCAGTAGTCAGTAGTCAGTAGTCAGTAGAGTAAAGTCAATGATCAAGCTCAGCGTCAACGTCAACAAAATCGCGACGCTACGCAATGCGCGAGGAGGCGACAATCCGAGCGTTATCCATGCAGCACAGGCAGCGATTGCAGCGGGGTGTCATGGCATCACTGTTCACCCACGTCCCGATGGACGACACATCCGACGACAAGATGTTTTTGACCTCGCTGACATGCTTCCGGTTGAGTTCAACATTGAAGGTTACCCATCG
>JAYVFX010000004.1:0-10487 GCA_043772795.1 Deltaproteobacteria bacterium | reverse complement strand
CCTGATGCTACCATCGATCAGGTACTTCGCTATCTTCGCGATACCCCTAAGCCGGTAGATATGGTTTCTCTGAACACTGGCAATATCGTCTTCAATACTCCGCTCTCACATGGCACGCGGCAGACGATCGCCATTCCGAATTCATATGACGATATCCGGCAGACGATCCTCACCTGTCGTGAACGCGGTATCGTTCCCGAACCAGCCGTGCTTGATACCGGTTTTCTTACAAATGTGGCAACCTTGGTCCAAGATGGCATACTCCCCACACCACGCTATCTGTTAGTCGAGTTCTCAGGCCGATTCGGTGATGGTTTGCAGATCATGCCGGGAACACCCCGCAGCTATTTTTATATGACAGCGTGTGTCCACGACCTGTTCCCGGAGGCATTTTGGATTGCCCACGGTATCGAAGACAGCGTCTTTACCATTGCCAGTCTCGCCATTGCCACAGGCGCGCATGTACGGGTGGGTTTCGAGGACCGTGCAACGCTGGTTGATGGCTCGTTGGCGAAAAGCAGCGCTGACTTCGTTGCGTGGGCAGTTCAGCTCGCACGAGCGCACGGACGCGAACCGGCAACACCGCAGGAGGCGCGGCAACTCATAGGGCTGAGTTAGCCGAGAACGCAGAACGATGAATTGAAGAAGATTAGAGCATTGATCTGTTCTGAGATGGTATGGAGGGAAGTAATGACCCTAACGATCAATTTGACTCCAGCAGAAGAAGGACGCTTGCGTACCGCCGCACAGAAGGAGGGTATACCCCCCGCCGAGCTAGCGCGGAAGCTGGTGGCAGAACATCTCCCACCCGTGCCCGAGGAAAATGCGGCATCCATTGCATTGCTACAGTCCTGGCTCGAAGAAGACGCGACCGATGATCCAAACGAGCTGCGGCAGGCCCAAACCGACTTGGATGCGTTTAAGCAAGCTATCAACGCAGAGCGGGAGCGGGCTGGCGCACGGCGGATCTATCCATGAGTCGCGTGATCATTCTCGACTCGGGACCATCAGGATTGCTGACGAATCCCAAGAAAACTCCAGAGCCGCGAGCGATTACACGGTGGGCGCTCGACATCATGGCAGCGGGACATCAGCTTATCGTTCCGGCGATTGCCGATTACGAGGTCCGACGCGAGTTGGAGCGCGTAGGACACCGGAGAGGGCTTGCGCAGCTGAACGCCTTCAACGCGACGCGGGCGGATCGCTATCTACCACTCACTGACAGTGCGCTACGGCTCGCGGCCAAGCTCTGGGCGCAAGCTCGCAATGCCGAACTCCCGACTGCCGATCCGAAAGAGTTGGATTGTGATGTCTTGCTCGCTGCTCAGGCCCTTACCCTTGATGTTCCGTCCTCGGAGTTGATGGTTGCTACTACTAATGTCGGGCACCTTTCGCGGTTTGTCACAGCCGATCTGTGGGCAAACATTCTGCCTTAACCGAAGTGGAGCATGGCGCACTGTGCGTGTCGTTCTATAGAACCAGGCACCGTATGAAGCTTCCCTATTGATCCGTTTGATCTTTGTGTCGCCCCAAGGCATCGTGTTAAAAACTCGCAGTGAGGATGCTTTAATGCCAAAGTAAAGACCTGACCCCAATTTCTGCGCTACAGGTGAGAAACGGCACAATCGCGCCTTGTCACGTGTCCGCGTGCGGGTCGAGCATGCCATTGCCGGGATCAAGCGGGCCCGGTGCGTGAAAGACATTCTCCGCAATACGCATCCTCACTGTTCGGATGGCTTCATCGAAGTGGCCACCGGTTTGCACAACCTGCGTATTCTCCATCGTAAGCGTCGGCTGCGCCGATAGGACAAATTTCTTATTTCCAATAACGTCTAATACATAACGAACAGCGCGGATCACGCATTAACTGCTTGCACCACACGCGCGTGGTTGTTCCGGTCAGCCAAAAGTGCCCCTCGTGCCACAACCAGAAAACCGGCACAGTATACGGTCGTCCATCTTTGCGCAGCGTCGCAATCACGCCGATATGGGGTTGTTTGAGAAACTCCTCTAACATCTCTCCGCGCATACGACCCATAATGACCCTCCGGCAATAACTAAATCAAGCCACACGACATTGGCACACGGCCTACCAAAACCGCTCATGCTGAGCGTAGCCCGGAGGGCGAAGTCGAAGCATGCGTAGCTCTTGATTAGGCGCCCTTCGACTTCGCTCCGCTACGCTCAGGACGAACGGGAAAGTGCCCCACTGGGGGTGAGGGAGCGTACGCATCTTCTATGGTTCGATTTAGTCAGGAGCGGACCTTCTTCAATCCCCAGTCCCCACCCCCTAAAACCCAACCCCTAATTCCCATTCTTCGCCCGTTCGATTGCCAACAATACACGCTCTGGCGTTATTGGCACTTCGTTGATGCGCACGCCAAATGACGACAGCGCATCACACACTGCGTTGGCAATCGCTGCCGGTGGGGCAATCGCTCCACCCTCCCCCATACCTTTGATACCGGTCGGTGTATATGGAGAGGGGCTTTCAATATGGCCAATCTCGACACGCGGAACATCTACCGCAGTAGGCACGAGGTAATCCATCAAGGTTCCGGTAAGAAACTGTCCGTTCTCGTCGTACAACGCTTGTTCATACAAGGCCGTGCCGATGCCCTGTGCCACGCCCCCTTGGATCTGTCCATCGACTACCATCGGATTGATGATCGTGCCGCAGTCTTCCACAACGATGTAGCGCAGCAACTTCACTTGTCCGGTTTCACTATCGACCTCAACGGTGGCAACATGTGTCGCGTTGGAATGCGTAGATAGCGGCGGCTCGTAGTGCGATGTCGCCTCAAGCCCTGGCTCTTCGCCGGCAAACCGGGCATACAGAATGTGTTGGGCGATGTCTTTGATCGGCACCACTACCGCACCGTCTTGCTTACGTCGCACCATGCCGTCAGCCAAGTGCAGATCATCGGACGGCACTTCACTAAGACGAGAGGCAACACGTAGCAATTTCTCCCGCACTTTGCGTGAGGCAAAAATCGTCGCCCCACCACCAGTGACAGCACTGCGACTCCCCCATGTCCCCCAACCATACGGCACTGCCATCGTGTCGCCCTCAATCACCTTCACATCCGCCAACGGAACGCCCAGTTCATCCGCGGCTACCTGAGCGAACGTCGTTTCGTGGCTTTGCCCGTGAGAATGGGTTCCGACTAATACGGTCACCTTGCCATTGACATCCATGCGGACAGTCGCCGATTCATAGCCGCTCACCGGCGCGCCCATTGCCTGGAATGCCTGGGAGCTGGGTGCAGTACCTTCGATATAACAGCCGACTCCTAACCCGATGTACTTTCCCTGCTCACGTAAGTGTTGTTGCTGGGCACGAAACTCTTCGAGACCTATCATCTCCAAGGCCATACGTAAGGCTTCCTGATGGCTACCACTTTCAACCTCGGCACCTGTGATCGTGGTATACGGATGGTCAGCTTTGCGGATCATGTTGCGCAGACGCAGCTCCATACGGTCGATCCCGAGTTTTTGCGCTGCCATATCCATGAGACGTTCCATCGTCAGCACTGCAATCGGCAAGCCGACACCACGATATGGGCCAATAGTCGTTTTGTTGGTCGCTACCGACAGCGCCTCAAAACGATAGGCTGGGACCTTGTACGGTCCAGGCATCGCCGAGGCGGCGTGCCCTGCCTCAAGCGCCGAACCCCACGGATAATCGGAATAAGCTCCGACATCACTAATATAACGTCCAGTGATACCGAGGATCGTGCCGTCTTTCTTGAGCGCAAGTTCGCCATACACCACTTGGTGTTTGGCGTGGAGCGATGCCGTCAAGTGTTCACGGCGATCCTCGATCCATTTCACCGGTCGCCCTAAGCGCCGACTGAGGAACGCGGCTAACACCTCTTCGCCAAACAGGTGGGCTTTGAGACCAAACCCGCCACCCACATCAGGAGCGATTACACGGATGTGGTGTTCAGGAAAATTGATCGCACGCGCTAAATGGGTACGGACTACGTGAGGTGTTTGCGTCGAAGACCAAAAGGTCAGTGAGTCCGTAGCTGCCTCGAAGCTCGCCAGGCAGCCGCGCGTCTCCATCGGCATGGCCATGTGTCGCCCAGTCACAAACCGTTCAGCAACCACACAATCGGCTTCTTGAAAGGCTTTACTCACCTCACCGATCTCGACTTTGATCTCCTGCATGAGGTTGTCACCCCATTCATCATGCACAAGAGCGGTAGCATCCGTTAGCGCTTTCTCAACATCCCACACCGTGTCAAGCGGGTCATACTCGACCTCAACGAGATTCGCAGCATCCTCGGCAACGTAGCGATTGACGGCGACGACCACAGCTACTGGTTCACCCACGAAACGCACTTTTCCGTGCGCCAACACCGGCCAATCACATGATTTGTGATTTGGGGCTCGTACCGCATCGTACTCAACTCGTAACGGTGGAATTTCGCTGGCGATGTCCGCACCGCTGAGCACTGCCAGCACTCCAGGGTGTGACTTCGCCGCACTCACATCGACCTGGGTGATTTTCGCATGCGCATACGGGCTACGAACAAACGCCATTGCTACCGTGCCGGGAAGCTGAACATCGTCCACGTAACAACTTTTACCGAGCAGCACCCGTGGGTCTTCAACGCGCCGGACCTCGGCTCCAACCAATTTTCCAGTACCAACAAGACTCGTTGCCATAATAACCTCACGTAAAACGGAAAGAGTAACACGTAAAGAATAAAACGTAAAAAGACGAAGGACCGGATCTTGATTACGTTTTACGTATTACGTTTTACTTCCCTCCGCGACCGCCAACACCGCCTTCACAATGTTCGCATACCCCGTACAGCGGCACAGATTTCCCGAGAGACCGTGACGCACTTCATCTTCTGTTGGCTTGGGATTCTTCTTCAGCAAGTCGTAGGCACTCATCAGGAAACCAGACGTACAGAAACCGCACTGTAACGCGTGGTTATCCCAGAACGACTGTTGCAATGGATGCATCTGCCCATCTTTTGCCAATCCCTCTACGGTCAACAGCTCTCCACCATCGGCTTGCACGGCAAACAGCAAGCACGAACGTACGCTTTCGCCATTGAGGTTCACCGTGCACGCGCCGCATACGCCGTGCTCACAGCCAAGATGAGTAGCGGTCAGTCCAAGATCCTCACGAATAAAGTCAGCGAGCAGTTTTCGTACCTCGACCTCACGTTCAATTTCCTGCCCGTTGATACGACAGTGGACGATTTGCCGTTCAGTGAATTGCGCACGTTCCATATTTTCACCTCTCTAAACAAGACCAACTAGAGAAAAAGGGTAAGCGGAGAAACGGGGAAAAGGAAGAAGATAGAAAGGGATGTAGGTTCATTTTTCTTTCCTCCCTTTTCACCCTTTCCCCTTTTCGCCTTTTCGTCTTTTCTATTTCTGCCACGCCTCCTTGAGCGCTCGCACCGTCAACACCCGTACCATCTGTCGGCGAAACTCCGACGAACCATGCACATCCGACGGTGGGTCCACAGCTTTCGCGGCAACTTCCGCCGCTGTTTTCAGTGCATCCTCTTCGCCACGACTGCTTTTGAGGGTCTTTTCGACCTCCGCAATATACAAAGGTGTCGAGTGTGCTCCTCCAACTGCGAGTGATACCGCCGTGCAGGTTTTGTTTTGATCAAGCGTCAACTGACACGCAACCGCAGCTAGTGTAAAATCTCCGGGACGGCGACACAACTCTTGAAATCCCCACACCGCCGGTGATGCGGGTACGGAAAAATGAATCTCGCAGAGCAGTTCGTTGGGTTCTATCGCTGTCGTTAATGGAGCAAAAAAGAAATCACGTGCAGCAACCGTCCGCGAGCTATTCTGCGACCGCAACAGAAACTGAGCATTTAGTGTTACCGCTACCAACGGCCATTCAGCCGCCGGATCGGCATGGGCGAGACTCCCGCCGATCGTCCCACGATTGCGAATGGCGAGGTGACCAACCTCAGCCGCCGCGCGCGAAAGTAGCGGTTGCACGCCGCGCACTTCCGGCGACACTTCCAGTTGTCGATGTCGCGTCAGCGCCCCAACACGGAGCAGTCCGTTCTCGCGTTTGATAAACGACAGGTCGCTGAGTCGGTTTACATCGATTAAAGCGCTGACCTCGGCCATACGTAGATTGAGCAGCGGCACTAAGCTTTGTCCACCGGCAAGAATCTTCGTTCCCTCATTGCCTTGTGCTAGGAGAGAAAGCACCTCATCAACTGACTGCGGACACGCGTAGGTAAATTTTGCGGGTTTCATAGTGCGGTCAGCTATCAGCTTTCACCACCGAGCGCAAACACGGGCATTAGCGCAGATCTTCCAGCAGAGCTTTGGCCTCTTTCAGGTCCACGGTGTCGAACCCTTCGGTGAACCAGTTGTAAATATCAGATAACATCTGGTGAGCCTCGGTCTTCTTGCCTTGCGATAGCCACAAGCGAGCGAGGCTTGTTGCCGCGCGCAGCTCCAGCGACTTGGCTTGCTGCTTCTGTGCAATGGCAATAGCTTTCAGAAAACACTCCTCTACCTCTTGGGTGCTGGGTGTTAGGGGTTGGGTGCTGGAAACTGACAACTGATTACTGACAACTTTTGTAGCGTCAGCGTTCCTTTCAGCCGATACAGCTCGGCCTCCCACCATGCCTCTTGAGTGGTGTTTACAACAGCCAGCGCCTCTTTCACAAGGGACAGTCCGTCATCTGGCTGTCCCATTTTTCCATACGTCTCGGCGAGAAAAGCCAGATTATAGGACTGATTTAACTGCGAGCCTGCAGCTTGCTGCTGAGTCCGCCCCTGACGAAGATGGACTAGGCCCTCCTCAAGTTGCCCCTGTTGAACCAAGGCGCGCCCAAGCATTACCATTCCTGTCCCAGAGTCAAAAAAATTGGGGTCAGGTCTTTACTTTAGCATTAGTCTTATTTTCGTCCTCACCATATCAAAGGAGACAACAAGCAACATCTCTTCTCTTCCCTCACTCTTTGTCATCTGTGATGACGTTTTCTTTACCGCCGCAGAATGATCTCGATACCCTTCAACACCGCCTCTAGCTGAGAGGGAAGAATCTGACCGACCAGTTCGGTCAATACGCTACGGTCCAGTGCGACGATTTGCGAGACGTTCGCGACGGAGTCTTTAGGCAGGCCCGTACGCTGTGCCGATAGCAACACGTTCCCTGGTGCTGTTGCCCAGCGTAAGTTACTGGTCAGGGGGGACACACACTACGGTGGCAAGACGGCTACGGTTTAGTGCTTCTCCTTGGACAATCAAGACAGGCCGTCGAAACCCTGGCCCCGAGCCGACCGGCTCCGGTAATTCCGCCCACCACACCTCGCCTTGTTGGATTACCATTCGCTCCGTTCCAACACTCGTCGCGTTGCCCCATGTAACGCAGGGTCCAGGCTTGTGTCCACCTCAGCACAGACCGCGTCCATTGCAGCCGTGAGTGCATCCGTCGTCGTGGCTTCTTCTTCAGGAATCAATACGAGCAGCCGCACTGGCCCTTGCGGGACCTCGGCGGGCACTGTGGCTTGAATCTGGTGTTGTGCATCGACGGTACCAATCACTTCTACCGCTCGCATGTATGATGCCTTTCTTTGCTTTTCTGTGTGTTAGTCTATGCGAGATTCCTGGACTTTTCTAGCGGCCAAATGAGGATCAAGTCTTTACCTTGGCATTCACACAGGGTGAATAGATAGGATTCCTTTTTGCTTTGTAAGTGAGTCGCGCGCCGTGCCCCTACAACTTGCGTATCGACTCGCTGCAAATGACTTACCGTGTGGCGGTGACTGGTTGGAGGTCGCTAATTTTCGACTCGAACAGGAGTTCGCGACGTACCGGATTTTCCCCACGCCGTTCAGATAATGGTGAGCATCGTCACAAGGTGTTCATTTGCATTGGTTCTTCATGGCATATACGTATCGCTATTGTCCGGCGTTTGACCGCAAGACCAAAACGGACTACGAAGAAAACGAAAAAGGAGTAGCCGTATGGCATTACCACTTTCGCACATTCGAGTGATCGATTTGACCCGCGCTCGCTCGGGTCCCACCTGCGTTCGACAACTTGCTGATATGGGCGCCGAAGTTATCAAAGTCGAACAAGCTGAGGACGAAGAAGGGGTCAGTCGCCATAACTCCGACTTTCAGAATCTTCATCGTAATAAGCGTAGCCTCGTGCTTAACCTCAAGGATCCACGGGGACTCGATATTCTGAAACAGTTAGTGAAACGTGCAGATGTACTCGTCGAAAATTATCGCCCTGATGTAAAAAAGCGATTGGGCATTGACTATCCAGACCTGCGCCCACTCAACCCACGCCTCGTGTATGCGAGTATTTCCGGGTTCGGACAAACTGGCCCATACAAAGATCGTCCAGGCTATGACCAGATTGCGCAGGGAATGGGCGGGCTCATGAGTATCACTGGCCCTGCGGGGAGCGGCCCCTGGCGCGTGGGTATTCCTATTGCCGACTTGAGTGCGGGATTACTCGCGGCACAAGGAGTCCTGGTCGCGCTGCTTGAACGCGAGCGGTCCGGTGAAGGACAATGGGTTCACACGTCGTTACTAGAAGCGATGATCGCAATGCTCGACTTCCAAGCCACCCGCTGGCTCATTGGCAAAGAGGTCCCACCACAAGCAGGAAACAATCATCCAACCAGTATCCCGACCGGCACGTTTAAAACGAAAGACGGGTACCTCAATATCGCGGCAGGTGGACAGCATATGTGGAGACGGGTGTGTCGCGCACTGAACGCCCCGGAACTGCAAGATGATCCACGGTTCGCTACTCCTGGCAAGCGCTCCAGGAATCGGGACGCATTGACGATCGCCCTAGAAGAGCAGCTGCAAGCAAAAACTGCTATGGAATGGGTCGCAATTCTCAATGCGGCAGGAGTGCCAAGTGGACCGATTCTGACGATCGACCAAGTGTTTGCTAACGAACAAGTGCAACACTTGGGGATTGCTACTTCAGTCGAACATCCGCAACTTGGCGCGATTCACGTCTTAGGCCTTCCAACAACCCTGAGCCGCACGCCCGGCGCTGTTCGAACTGCCGCTCCAGAAAAAGGAGCGCATACTGAGGAGATTCTGCAAGACCTCGGGCTGACGGCCAGCGACATTCACCAGCTACGAGCCGACGAAGTGATCCAATAACATAGAGAGCCCGTCACCAGCGAGGTTTACTCTCCTCCGGTGGTCGCACGTGCGGATTTGTCCTTGAGGTAATCGATAAATTCCTGCACAGCTGGCGTAAAACGTCGCCCGCGTTTTGTCACGATACCCAACGGGCGCATGAGGGTTTCATCGGCAAACTGAATAGCCCGCAACGTCTCGCCTTTCACTTCCTGAAGGATGGTAGGTTCGGGAACAATAGAAATCCCACTGCCAATTTCGACGACGCGCTTGATGGTTTCGATGTTGTCCATCTCCATAATGTACTGCACTTTGACGCCATGCTGGCGAAAGATGCGATCAAGCGCACGGCGAGTGGCGACATCGCGTTCAAAGCCGACGAATTTTTCCCCTTGCAATTTCTTGATGGAGACTTTCTGGAAATTAGCAAACGGATGCAAAGGTGAACAAATCAGCACTAAGCGATCCTCACGAAAGAGATTCACAAAAAGTGAAGGACGCTTATTGGGATAGGCTACGATTCCCAAATCGATTTCGCCACGGCTCACGTCGTCGTAGATCTTGTTCGCCCGGGTGTACTCAAGGTGGACGGTCACCTCGGGAAACGTCCGCAGGTAGCGTTTGAGTGGCGCTGACAGTTCGTAGAGCCCCACACTGTACACCGTTCCCACCCGCACAGTTCCGGCCACGGCGCGCGAGAGCGTTTGTAAATTATTCTCGATCTCTCGGTAGCGCTGGACGATCTCTTTGCTGGCCTCATAGAGCACTTCGCCCGCTTGCGTGAGACGTGCATGCCCCTTGGAGCGCTCGATTAGCTCGCGCCCGTAGCGGTCTTCAAGGCTACGAATTTGTTGACTGACCGCGGATTGAGTGATGAAATTTTTCGACGCAGCCAGCGAGAAACTGCCTGTTTCAGCCAGATCACAAAAGACCTTAAGCGTTTCAATGTGCATAATTCTAATGAAGATGAAAAGTTTTTCTTATTTTACTTATATCCAAGATTTCGCTACGTTGCCAGCACAATCGACCAAATAAATGGAGGAGAAGTCAGTATGTTTGAGCCCGATACGCTCTTACCAGAGCAGTTTTTTACCCTATTAGGAAGGAAGCCGATTCAGGGTGAAAAGCGCCTACTCCTTGCTATGCTTGAGGATGCGGTGCATTGTTTTCAGACTTATGTGCTAGCTAAAAAGCCCCATGAACGGCGACTGTTCCAGGAAGCCGAAGAATGGATCGATTCGACGGATGGACATTGGTATTTCTCGTTCGAGAACATCTGCGATATCTTGGGAATCCATCCAGGGCGGATGCGCACTGCGTTAAAGGACTGGAAAGTCCAGCAATGTTTGCAGCCACCCGCAGGAC
>JAYVFX010000003.1:0-8764 GCA_043772795.1 Deltaproteobacteria bacterium | reverse complement strand
TTTTTTTTTGTGGTTATGTTAGGTACAATTAAAAGTGATGGAAGAGTCGACAGGAGGGAAAAACGGGGCTAACGCACCTTCATTCCTGTCAACTTCAGGGAGTAAATTTTGAAAAATCAGTGTTTTCAAATGTTTGCAATTTTACCGGCAGGACGTTTACAGGAGCATTTAGACCTAGTCCTCTTGATGAAACGGACCGCTGCGTGAGTGCCGCCATCACTTTTAATTGCACCCGGTTATGTTCGTAATTGTGATTTAGGTACAAACCAGGGGGAGCTACTTGTCAAGCTTCACAAGAGACCGAGAAAAAGGGGGAACAATGAAGAAAAAAAATCTACTGTTGGTCATAATTGTTCTAGTCACCCTAATCGGACAGATGCCTAGCATTGCCCAATCGGAGGACCTACGACTTCCCAAATCGAAAGTTGACAAGGCGTGAAACACGCACAGCTCATATTCACTCAAATTTCACCGAATCATTTCTGCAGGTTTCGCTTCAAGTTCTGAAAAGAGTGAGGGCTCTGAACAGCATTGCAAATTTTTCTCAAGGAGGGGCTTATGATGAAGAAGATTACTTTTACGATTACAATATTAGCGTTGCTAGCGGTGCCAGGTTTCTCAACAGCTCAACTTGAGAGAGGGACGGCTTGCCCTCCAGATAGTGTATCCGTGGGACCGACCTGCGTAGATAAATTCGAGGCCAGTATGTGGTCAATCCCCGCAACCGCCCCAGGTGGCGGGAGTAATGCTCTTTTAGTGAGTAAGGTGAAACAAGGTACGGCAAGACTCTTAGATCTTAGGACTGGAGGTGCCGTCCAAGTTGGTTGCACAACTTACCCATATTACCATGCGGCCTTTCCCACAACGTTCCCAAAGAGTGGAAACTGGACAGTACCGCTCTACGCTACCTCCATTCGCGGTGTGTTTCCGACAGCTTGCGTGAGCTGGTTTCAGGCTGAACAAGCCTGTGCCCTCTCCGGAAAGAAACTCCTCACCAACCAAGAATGGCAGCGGGCCGCCGCTGGCTCACCGGAGTACACTCTCTGCAACACTGAAAGTTATGTAGCGTCACTCACTGGAGCGAAAAGCCGCTGCATATCCAAGTGGGGAGTGTTCGACATGGTCGGGAACCAAAATGAATGGGTAGCTGACTGGGTTCCGCGGACCCCTGGGACCTGTCCTGGATGGGGTAGCTTTAGCGACGATCTGATGTGCTTTTCCGGCGCTGATCCCTCTTCTAGACCGGCTGCCTTAATCCGCGGGGGGTCATTCATCAACGAACCATCTGCCGGGGTTTTCGCCATAGTCGGTCAAACGTCACCGGATATCGCGATTTCAAGTGTCGGTTTTCGATGTGGTTGGTAAACTTTAGTCGTATTTCGTCCAGAGACCGGAAGGTGGTATCTCGATAGCGGCAACGGACAGTGGGAAGGGTGCGGCATCGATCTCTGCTTTGGGCCTTTCGGGTTGTCTACTGATTTGCCAGCTGTTAGGGCATGGGAATAGAGAGAGGAACATATGAACACGAAAACTGCGGGCCTATTCAGGAAGGCGTTGTCTTTTGTAATGATGATGACTCTCGATGTGATATCTCCCTCCAGGGCGTTCTCTTGGACCCCTGTTCCACGATATTCCAGTACTGATGCATACCTACTCCTCAATCGGCGTGCCGAGGCGAACCGTGCGCGATTTTACGTCTACCAGGACGCCGGCTCTGGGTTGAACCGTGGATTTCCGTCTGGGTTCTTCGGAAATCGGTCAACAGTCCAACTCGATACGGCATGTATTGATGACCCAAGTTCACCGATTGGCTGTTCAACCAACGCTAATCGTCTAGATCGTGGTCGAGGAACAGTGTTGCGCATTACCTTTGGTTCCCAACCGATTGGTTCCTTCGCTGGCGTCAATATTGAGGAGCCAGAAAACTGGGGCGTGAAGCAAAGTGGGAATGGGTATGACCTGCGGGGTGTTACGAAGCTGATGGTGGACGTGCGCAGCCCGACCCCTGGGGGTATCCGCGTGCAGTTCGGCATTGCTGGCAGTACGTCAACATTTATTCATATCCCGCAGAGTGTTACCTATACGACGCTGTCTTTTTCTATCGCTTCGGCGCTGAGTTTGGCTAATGTTCACATCCTGTTCGCAGTAGTGACCAACGACGTAAACGCGCCGGGAGGGGGCACGCTGCTGTTGGATAATATCCGATTCGAGCCGCTGCCGCTCTCTCACCGGAAGGCCCAACGCACTCTGAGTTTTCCCCTCAGTACCGAGACCTTTGGGATTAAACCACGCGCGGATATTGCGCCCGGCCGTGTTCCTTTTCCGCCTGACCAAGTGAATCGTAACGTTACTACGATCTACGAGTCCTCGTTGACGCTTCAAGCGCTACTCATTCGTGGTACCACACAAGATCTTAGTAATGCCCGGGCCATTGCGGACGCGTTCGTTTACGCCGTTCTTCATGAAAATCGCGGAGATCCGCTCCCACGTGCGGCGGATGGCGCAAGTGGACTACATAATGCGTACGAGAGTGGAGATATTGGGTTGTTAAATACGCAAAGTCCGACCGGAGGACAAACAGGAGAGGTGCGACTTGCAGGATTCAGTGTCGCCTCGAACTTATGTGGTCCTTCGAAGTTTTGTTTGATCCTTGATGGAGCGACAGGTGGTAACAATGCCTTCGCGATTCTTGCTCTCGCCAGCGCGTACCAGCAATTCCGCGATATCCGCTATCTCAATGCAGCCAGAACGATTGGGCGCTGGATCATCGGTAAGCTACGGGACAACACCGGCACCGGCTACGGCGGGTATTATCTGGGCTATCCAGATGAGGGGGTCGTGCCGAAAACCTTGCTGAAAGGGAAGTCTACCGAGAACAACGCCGACATCTTTGCAGCCTTCACGGTCCTGGTCACGCTTGAAAAGAAGCTTGGCAACACCGTGCAGGCGAACGTTTGGACACAAGCCGCAAATGTCGCGGGCGATTTCGCGATGCGCATGTTTAATGCGACCATGGGCTGCTTTGCTGCAGGCACAGTGCCCGTAGGTACTCCTCCCGGTCCTGGCATCCTGCCTTCTGGACCACGAAAAGGTTCCGATATCACCAATATCTTCGATTTCCTGGACTCGAATAGTTTTACGACATTAGCAATGGCGGCAACGCCACGCTACCGCAATCAGATAGACTGGCGACGTCCTGTTGGATGTGTAAGCAGCTTTGGTCAGTCAGTTTCGGCTGCTGGTCAGAGATTTCTTGGCTATAATATCGTGAGAACCCCTACTGCAGGGCCAAATGGAATAGCCTGGGAGTTTACTGGGCAAGCTATCCGAGTGATGCGGTTCGTGGACGATCTCTACAATGAGGACCATTGGGAAGGTACGGCAGGGTATCTCGCCAGCTATATTGGCATAGCGCAAAAGCTTGCTCCTTTTGGAGACGGACGTGGCTTCGTAGCAAGCACCCTGCAAGGAGGCGATACGATCCCGCCAACTGCGCAATGCCTCAGTACTCCGTTTCAGTGCATTCCGGAAAGGGTCGGGTTAGCAGCTACCGCGTGGGTAATCTTTGCGGTACACAAGATCAATCCTTTTGCGCTAGTACGCCCTCGGGCAAGCGTTGGGGTGTTCCGGTCAGCCACCGGATATTGGTATCTGGATGCCAACAAAAACTTTACGTTTGATGGGTGCTCGCTCGACGATTGCTTAGGACCGTTCGGACAGGCTGGTGATACTCCCACAGTTGGAGATTGGGATGGAAGCGGGGTGAAGAAGATCGGCGTGCGACGGGGGAATCGGGTCTATCTCGACTATAATGGGGACGGGCAGTGGAACGGTCCGCTTTTGGATCGTGTCTTTGTGTTCGGGGCCGCCACTGACAAACCGATTGCCGGGGACTGGGTTGGAGATGGGATCGACAGAATTGGCTTCTACCGGCCCAGTACACGACAATTCTGTTTTGATAAAAATGGCAACGGGATGTGGAATCCTGGCATTGATAGTTGCACCCTACCCTTTGGTAGTCCCGGAGATCTTCCCACTATTGGAGATTGGGTAGGAGATGGGATTGATAGAATCGGCATCTACCGGCCCAGTACGCGTCAATTCTGTTTTGATAAAAATGGCAACGGGATGTGGAATCCTGGTATCGATAGTTGTACGTCGTCCGTTGCGGGCTCCGGGGCTCTTCCAGTCGTTGGAGACTGGACAGGAGATGGAATTGCTAAAACAGGAATATTCGATCCGAGCACGCAGATCTGGTATCTCGATCCTGGGGATGATCCATTGTTAGGTGTACGGGCACTGTTTGGCTTGTCTACGGATATTCCCATTTCTGGGGCGTGGTAACGTAAAGATGACTCACGTGCGGCGCGGTGAAATGCCGGCTAATTGTGCGAATGCAACAGAACTCGGAGTGAGGAAGGCATAAAGAGTCCTTGGTCAGCGCTGACGCCTTTTCCGCTTAATCTGAGACCGGAGCCATGTTGCCAGTTCACTCTCGGGAAGCGAGCCATCCGCGAGACGCAGAATGGTCAGAACAAGTTCAGCATCGTCCACCAGGAGAACAAACCCATGCTCATCAAGAAAAAGTTCCATCACAACTGCGGCTACTCGTTTATTCCCATCAATGAACGGATGGTTCTGCGCGATGCCGGATGCATAGGCTGCCGCTAATGCGGCAACGTCAACGTCATCTCCGCCATAGGCAGCAGCATTCCGTGGCCGCGCTAACGCCGATTCCAACAGCCCAAGGTCGCGCACCCCGGCTTTCCCACCATGTTCAGCCAGTTGTTGGTCATGGATGGCAAGAACCACAGCACGCGTAATCCACCGCCAATTCACTTCGCCAGCTCACGCAGGGCGGCGCGACGTTTCTTCATAAGCTTACGTGCGCTCGCCATCTGCCGCTCGAAGTCAGGATCATGTGGTGTAATACGATAGCCATCGGGCGCTTCGGTGAGATACACTACATCTCCCGGTTCTACCTGTAACCGGGCCGTCGCTTCTTTGGGGAGCAAAAGGCCAGTCGAGTTGCCAATCTTGGTGACTTTGAGTGCTAGCATCACGTGTCCTCTGTTTGAACGAATATTATAACGTAATCGAAATAGCGTAGAGAAACAAGATTCGTCAGTTGGGCCGTGACTTACGCGATTTTTTCTATGTATACACAGGCGTGTGATCAAGCCTACGAATTCCACACATTTACTCCGCGCCTACAAGCCGATAAGAAGGTCCTGGAGTAGTACTATCATGATGGCGCTACTATCGAACTCAGAAGTGCTGCACTATCGCCACAATCCACGAGGACAATAGTTATGGGAGGGCTGCTACGCCTACTGTCGTTCGTCATTTTTGTCTGGATGCTCAGTTCTGGCATACGGCGGCTTTTTCTGCTCTTGTCTGTACCTCAACCAGGCAAGGGAAAAGTCCGACAACAGGAAGGCGTTCTTCTCGTCCAAGACCCGCAGTGTGGTCGCTTCGTATCTGAACGAGATGCCATTACCGGCGTCTTTCACGGACAAGGAGTCCACTTCTGCAGTCAGGAGTGCCTTGACCATTACACCCATGCACAAATCAAAAGATAGACAGCAAGAACGACGGTGTCACGGAATGTGAATACAGAAGGGAGGAGATCCCCCACCTCAGGAACCGGCTAAAGTGAGCGAAGTTTAAAGATCGGGAAGTAAGAGTCGGGGAAAAGCAACAGCGTGTTTCCCCTGACTCTCTTAACACATTACGCGGAACTGACGACTGACTATTTCCGCTGTTCAATCGCAGTGTACGGCAGGTCGTGGGTGCCAGTATAGATCTGATCAGGCCGGAAGATGCGGTTGTTCCGTAGTTGCTCTGCCCAGTGCGCGAGCCATCCAGCAACGCGGGCAATCGCAAAGATCGGTGTGAATTGATCAATATGAATGCCGAGTTTATCGTAGACAACGCCAGAGTAGAAATCGACGTTTGAGGCGATCCCTTTGGCTCCAACGTGATCGTTGATCGTTTGCTCGACTTCTTGCGCAACTTTGTAGAGCGGGGGCTCTCCCTTCATCTTGAAGAGATGCTGTGCCAAGCCTTGGAGTGCGAAGGCACGCGGGTCTTTTACTTTATAGACGCGATGCCCAACACCCATGATCTTTTCTTTGCGCTCTAACTTCCCTTTAATATACGGGCGAACATTTTCTACCGTCTTGATCTCGCGGAACATTCGAAGCGCTTGTTCATTCGCTCCACCGTGCAATGGCCCAGTGAGCGCCCCAATCGCTGATGCCACCATCGTGTACGGATCAGCCAAAGTCGAACCAACGACTAATCCACTAAACGTCGACGCGTTCATCGTATGTTCAGCATGGAGAATTAAACACACATCAAGAATGTGAACATCCAACGGATCAGGATCTTGTTCGGTCAACATCCACAGGAAGTTCGCTGCATGAGAGAGGTCATCGCGCGGACGCACGGGCTCATCGCCATGACGCATGCGTTCAAATGCGGCAACGATCGTCGGCAGTTTGGCAATTAAGCGGATGATCGACCAGTAGTGTTTCTCTTGTGTCAGAACATCCGTACCTGGAGGAGCCTCTGCCGCATCAATCTTCGCGGGATAGAACATCCCCAACGCCGCAACCGCGGCTTGCAAGGCATCCATAGGATGTCCGTTTTCCGGTAAGCATTTGAGCAAATCAACCAGGCGGTACTTAATCCGTCGATGCGTACGCAGATCGTGATCGAATTTTGCGAGTTCGTCACGACTCGGAAGTTTGCCCCACAACAACAGGTAGGCTACTTCTTCATAGGTGCTCTTTTCCGCTAGGGTTTCAATCGGAATACCCCGATACTCAAGCACTCCTTTTTGGCCGTCAATGAAGCCGACTTGCGACTCCATAATCGGCACGCCTTCGAGGCCAGGAACAAGCTGCTTCTCCATAGTTAACCTTTCCAGTACGTAACGTTAGCGCCAGTAATGTCTCCGTCCCCCTCGCTCCTTAAGCGAAGCATCGACTCCTCAGCCCATTTGTTTGGTGAATCCCTCTAGATCAAAGTAGTCACGCCACGCAGAGATTTTACCATTGCGAACTTCAAACACGCCAGCCACTGGCAGTTCAACTTTCTTTGGTCCCATAACAAAGCGGTCAACCCGCTCGTTCATGACCACATTTCCCGCTGACGTAGTGTTTTTGATCTCGAAATGCGCTTCTTGAGCGCCTTTGAGGAAAGGTTCGACGAATTTGCGAATGGCCTCTTTCCCGACGCAGGGTTCCATCGGAATGTTGTGATAGAAGCAATCTTCAGTGAGGTAGGAAAGAACCTCGTCCGTATTCAGTCGCGACCATGATCGACAGAAATCAGTCACAAGTTTTTCATTCTCAGCACTCATAGGAAATCCTCCTTATTGACGAGTTACTGCCCCACAGGGTCAGCGCTTAGTGAGCCATACTTTTCTTATGGGAAATGTCTTACCACTGACAAGCCTAGGACGGCAAGGGAAGTCTTCGTTCGTTCCCTTAGATGCTCCTACTTGACAACGCCAGCCACGACCGTGCACCGACGTTCGTCTTTACTTAACTTCCTTAAAAAAACACCGCAAAGACCGAATCCGCCAGCAACAGCCCTCGCTCGCTCAGCTTGATGCTCCCTGCCACCTGTGTCAGCAAACCATCGGCAATCAGGGTATCCACCTGCGGAAATGTCGCGTGCAAATCAACGCCGAATCGTTCAGCAAATGCCTGAGGAAAAAATCCCGACAATTGACGAAGGTTGAGAAACATAAACTCACCCATCGCCTGTTCGCGCGTGAGCGTCTCTTCTATACTGCTCGCATCACCTCTTGTGAGCGCATATTCCACATAGCGCCGTGGACTCCGCTCGTTACTCCACCGTGTTCCCCATTCTGGTTCGTTGGCGTATGAATGGGCGCCGGCCCCTAAGCCGAGGTAACTGCTCCCGTTCCAGTAATTTGCATTGTGACGCGACGGAAAGTTTGGACGGGCAAAACTGGAAATCTCGTAATGACTGTACCCGGCGCGTATACATCGTTCTTGCACCAGGGTGTACATCTCGACTTCGTCATCTTCACTCACCGCATGAAGCTTCCCTTTCTTCTTCATGACAAAGAAAGGAGTACGTTCTTCATACGTCAGGCAATAGGTTGACAAGTGTGTTGGGGCATGGGCAAAGGCGTGCGTAAGATCATCAGCCAGCGAGGCAAGAGTCTGGCCTGGCACGGCAAAGATGAGGTCAAGACTCACATTACGAAATCCCGCCTCTCGCACCCAGGCAAGGGAATTGTGGGCATCGTCCACAGTGTGGAGTCTACCGAGCGTCTTCAGCACCGCAGGTTGGAAGGATTGCACGCCAAAACTCAGCCGATTCGCACCAATCGCGCGATAGCCAGCAAGTTTCTCAAGTGAGACTGACGCGGGGTCGGCTTCCAGCGTGATTTCCGCCTCTGACACAAGAGAAGCTTGGTCAGCAACACACTTGAGGAACCGGTCGATTGACGCCGGTGCGAACAATGACGGCGTACCACCACCGAAGTAGACCGTCTCAATTGCGTGTCCGGACCAGGGAGGTTGCTTTACGTAATGGCGGAATTCAGCACAGAGGGCATCGATATACTGTTCTTCTGGCCATTGCTTTCCTGCGTAGACATTAAAATCGCAGTAGGGACATTTCACCAAGCAGTAGGGAATGTGGACGTACAGCGAAAACGGCATGGAGTGTTGAGTTCCTAGTTTCTAGTTTTTCTACTGACTACTGACTACTGCTTTCC
>JAYVFX010000002.1:0-10142 GCA_043772795.1 Deltaproteobacteria bacterium | reverse complement strand
TCCGGAAAACTTTGGTGAGAAACGCGAGCCGGTGCAAGTTATCGCAACGACTCACTCTCCCTATCTGCTTGATCTCTATAAAGACCACCCGGAGGAAATCGTCATTGCCCAAAAATCTCTTGATGGTGCTTTTTTTGAGCGTCTGTCTGAGAAGCCTCATATCATGGAGATTCTAGATGACGCTCCTCTTGGGGAGGTCTGGTTCAGTGGAGTTCTCGGTGGGGTCCCGGTCGAACAATGAAGGTTGCAGTACTTAGTGAATCGTCTGCGGACGAAGCTGCGATTCGAATTCTTGTCGAAGGCGTTCTCAGTAAGCCTACTCAACTTGTTCTTCCTTCTTCGTTCCGCAGTCGTGGTGGGATAGACAGCGTTTTCAAAATCCTCCCTAGGGCTCTCAAAGAACTGCACTATCATACTGATGCAGATGCGCTTGTTGTCGTTGTTGATTCAGATCATTCTCCAGTACATCAAGTGATCCACGAGCAACCTGGAGGAGCTGAACAAAATTGCCGGCTCTGTAGATTGGGTCAGACTATTACGGACGTGCAGGAGAATCTGACGCCTGTTCCAGGACATTCCTCCGTCAAGACTGCAATCGGGGTAGCAGTTCCGGCTATTGAAGCCTGGTACCTCTGTGGACGTAATCCTCAGGTTTCAGAGGCGGCCTGGATAAACGGACTTCAGTCGGCGATTGAGCCCTACACCAGGCTCCAGTTGAAACGAGATGTCTATGGCACAGAGCGTCCGTCTCTTGCGTTGGAGACCGAATGTGCGGTTATGGAAGCCCAAAGGCTAGCGCAGGATCTGAGTCGAATTGAAAAACGATTTCCCAACGGCTTCGGCTCACTTGCCCGCGCCCTGCGGAGTTGGTGAAGATCTATCGGGTTTGCAAAATCCTCCCCAACACTGGCATTAAGTACTTCTTACGATTGGGTCAACGCGAGCCATATCTCTGCCTCTCTCTTTTTTTCGCGATGAGTTTTTTTCCTACACGTTTTGCTTTAATAACGATAGAGAGATGAACGGAGGTTACGTATGGGGTTTCGCTTTTTCAAACGGGTAGGGCTCGCTAAAGGGGTCACGCTCAATTTGAGTAAATCTGGCGGATCGGTGTCGGTCGGGCCGCAGGGCGCGCGGTTAACACTTGGGCCACAAGGTGCACGGATCAGCCTTGGTATTCCTGGAACAGGGCTGTATTACACGACCAACTTTTCTCTTGGCAGACTTGGAAAAATGTTTGGGGGGTCGTCCGAAGCGGAGGCAACAGAGACCGCACAAACGCAAGCGCCAGCCGAGACGCAGACTGCGGCTCCCACACCTGCAGAAACGGAGAACACCCAAGCAACCAAAGAAACGTTGACCCAATTGAGTGTTCCTGACGATCAGAAGGCCCTGGCTGAAGGCTGTAAGGCGCTGGCCGATGGCAACGAGGATGCGGCATTTACGCATCTGCAGAATGCCACCCATCTGGCAGATGGAGCATTCTTGGCAGGTATCTTAGCCCTAAAAAGAGAACGGTTTGCAGATGCTACACAATACCTTGCAGCCTCTGCTGAGAAAGAATCTGAACTGGGCCGTTACCTGTCGAACTATGGCATAGGGGCAACGTTAAGTCTGCCGATTACCGAAGAAGTGACCGCGCACATTACGCCCACTGTTCACGGAGCGTTACTCGCGTTGGCCGAAGCCTATCAAGCGCAAGAGAAAATCCCAGAGGCCATTGCCTGTCTTGAGCGCTTGCAACAACGTGGGCCGATTGATGTCGTTGTGAAGCTCTCCTTGGCCGAACTGTTGGCGGAGAACCACAACGACAAGGAGACGCTCCAGAAAGTTGTAAAACTCACAGAAGGTGTGGAAAACGAATCGACCGTCCATGCTGCGTTGCTCTTGTATAAGGCACAAGCATTACGTGGATTGGGATTACTTGATGGGGCTGCCGATGTCTTGACGGCGACGTTGCGTCGTCAGAAAGACCGACCAGATGAACTTCTGCGGGCGTTACGCTATGAACGTGCGCTCGTCTACGAGGGACAAGGACAAGCAAAAAAGGCCCGGGCCGAGTTTGAGAAGCTCTATGCGGAAGACCCCGGCTACGAGGACGTTGCGACACGGTTGAAGGTCTAATTGTGTACTGCCCACGCTGCCGCAAGAAGATGCAAGTACAAGCACACAGGCCACACAAAAAAGAGAAGTGGCGGTGTGGCGCGTGTGGTAAGATACGTATGAAACCTGTACCGAATCGTGATAGGGAACGAATACGTCGGTGACAATAATGGCCCGATGGGCTGTGGAGATGGAAGGTGGATATGTTGTGGCAAACGGTTTTTCTTGGCTCTCTGTGTGTGATAATTTTTCAGGGATGTGGCTCTGACCACTCTGGCGACCAAGTTATTGATCTACAAAAACAGCTCTCGTTGCTGTCGCGGCAGGTTGAGGACGGGCACAAAGAAATCACTGTGCTCCAGGAAACGGATAAAGGTTTACGACAATCACTTGATACTGCGGAAGCCGAGATTAACCGACTCAAGGCGTTAGAAACGCCACCGCCTACGGCAGCAAAGAGAACGTTAGAAGAGGAAGATCTAACAGTGACACCAGTGCCGATGCCTACTCGACGACAACCCGTTGCCCCTGCACTCCGAAAGTCGTTTTCGATAGCAACGACGCAACAGAATAAAGCGACGATCTCGTGTCCTCAGGTTTGGGCACTGCTCGGACAGGGGCGGAGCGCTACCGAGGCCGCGAAAGCGCTCCGAACCACGGTCGATCGCGTACGCTCATGTGAACAGCAAGTTGGACGTAGTCGTATCCGCTGAAACTGCGGTCACTATTGTTTTGTACGGTCAGAAGGTCGAGCAGTCGGAGCTGGTGTCTTTTGCGCATTCTGTCTCTGCCGACTGTTGACATAGACAGACAATAACCCCGGTAGATCTAAAGGAGATTCGGTCTCACGCAGCATACCGCCAGGCTTGAGCAGTTCGTCTGAGCCGCCGGGAGAAATTGTCACATACCGTTCGCCGAGCAATCCTTTGGTTTGAATCGAGGCAATCGCGTCATCCTGGACGGGGATACCCTCACGTATTTTTAATGAGACCTGAACACGAGCGCCATTGAGGTGGATAGTGGTGACATGACCAACCGGAACGCCTGCAAGTTCTACTGGTGACCCCGACTTCAGACCGCCAGCGTTCGAGAAGTCAGCACGAATGTCATAGCCTCCTCCGTATCCGAAGTCAGCTTCTCCCAAGCGAGTAAACAAATAGACCAGCGACAATACGCCGACCACAAGAAAGCCGAATACTCGTACGCCTAATCCCCATGATCGCATAACGCGCGAATGTATCAGGCAGTCACCCGCTCCCCAAGGCCCCCGTCTCTTATAATGATGAATGCCGAATAATGAATAGAAAAAGAGCAGTGGTGCCGGTTCGTCTTTACAGGGGTAAAAGCTCGCCCTTCGACCAGCTCAGGACAGGCTTGTCGAAGCATGAACGGGCCTCACTGCAATGGATAACAGTGATAGGGAATCCGTATTCGTCATGGAGAGCGGACAACGAGTATGCAACCGAGGATCGCTGCCTAAATGCTGGGGAGCAGTTGTTTTCCTTGCCCTGGCGAGCCCGAAGGAGTAAAGAGACAGCATGCGCTGTGCGAGCTGTGGCTCTGACAATCCAGAGGGGACGAAGTTTTGCGGTGAATGCGGGGGTCCCTTCCAGACGCGCTGTCTACAGTGCGGCTTTGAGAATCTCCCCTCGACCAAGTTCTGTCGGGAGTGTGGCACTCCGCTCGCGCAGCAGTCTAGTGTCCAGAGTCCAGAGACTAGAGTCCAAAAAAATACGGACGCTCAACCTCAGCCCCTAGACTCTTTGAATCCTCAACCCCCAATAAGCTACACGCCCAAACATCTGGCTGAGCGCATTCGCGCAGAACAATCGGCGATGGAAGCGCGCAGCGGAACAGACGGCGAACGTAAGACCATTACGGCCTTGTTTGCCGATCTCAAAGGCTCGACGGCGTTGATTGAAGGCTTGGACCCAGAAGAAGCGCGGGCGATTATCGATCCAGCTCTGCAGCTCATGATGGACGCGGTGCATCGCTATGAGGGCTATGTCGCGCAAGCGTTGGGCGATGGCATCTTTGCCTTGTTCGGTGCGCCGCTTGCCCATGAAGATCATCCCCAACGGGCGCTGTATGCTGCCCTACTCATGCAGGAGGCGATGCGCTGCTATGCCGATACGCTGCGGGCGAAGGGCTATCCACCGCTGCCCATGCGCGTAGGCATTAACACCGGGGAAGTGGTGCTGCGCTCGATTCGCAAAGACGACTTGCATGCGGATTATGTCCCAGTTGGACATTCCACCAACTTGGCGGCGCGGATGGAACAGTTGGCGGCGCCGGGCTCGATTCTCGTGACGGCCTACACGTACCGGCTGACGGACGGTTACTTTGCGTTCAAAGACCTAGGCCAGACGCAGATCAAAGGAGTGGAAGAGCTGCTGAACGTCTACGAAGTCCTGGGAGCCGGTCCACTGCGCACACGGTTACAAGTCGCAGCCCGGCGAGGACTGACTCGGTTTGTCGGGCGGCAGAGCGAGATGGACCAAATGCAGCGGGCTCTTGAGCAAGCCAAAGCCGGACAGGGGCAGATCGTGGGCGTGATGGGTGAACCGGGACTGGGCAAGTCGCGGCTGTTCTATGAATTGGTAGGGGCGTATAATCATACGCCCCTACAGATACACGGCTGTCTCATCCTAGAAGCCTACTCGGTGTCGCATGGCAAAGCGGCGCCGTATCTACCAGTGATTGAGCTACTAAAGAGTTACTTTGACATCCAGGCCCAAGATGAGGAACGCAAGCGGCGGGAGAAGATCACCGGCAAAGTGCTGACCCTCGACCGTAGCTTGGAAGACACGCTGCCGTATCTGTTTGCGTTGCTCGGCATTGAAGAGCAGCCCTCGCCGTTGCAGCAGATGGACCCGCAAATTCGGCGGCGGCGCACGTTTGGGGCGCTCAAGAAGCTTTTCTCGCGCGAAAGTCTCAACCAACCGTTGATTCTGATCTTTGAGGACTTGCACTGGATCGACAGTGAGACCCAAGGATTTTTGGATGTCCTGAGTGAGAGTGTAGCCTCGGCCAAGGTTCTGCTGCTCGTGAACTATCGTCCCGAATATCGCCATGAGTGGGGGCAGAAGACGTATTACGCCCAATTGCGGCTGGCGCCGTTTGGTAAAGCCGAAGCCGAAGAGTTTCTTGACGAGCTGCTGGGCGAGTCGCAATCCCCTCGCCCCAACGGGGAGAGGGCTAGGGTGAGGGGGATGGACAACAACATCCACGCCCTCAAGCAACTCATCCTAGGAAAAACCGAAGGCACGCCGTTCTTCATGGAATGAGGTAGTACAGACGTTAGCCGAAGAAGGCGTCTTAGTGGGTGAGCGCGGCAGCTATCAGCTCACGCACCACGTCCCAACGCTGCAGGTGCCGACGACCGTGCAAGGCGTGCTCGCCGCCCGTATCGACCGCCTCGCTCCAGAAGAGAAAGCTTTGCTCCAGCAGCTTGCCGTCATCGGGCGCGAGTTCCTGGTGAGTCTGCTCCGCCAAGTGATCCCCCAACCCGAAGAGGAACTGTACCGCCTCCTTGCCTCCCTCCAGCACAAGGAGTTTCTCTACGAACAGCCCGCGTTTCCCGAGGTGGAATACATCTTTAAGCATGCACTGACGCAGGAGGTGGCATACGGCACGGTGTTGCAGGAGCGACGTAAATCTCTGCACGAGAAGATTGCCCAAGCAATTGAAGCCCTCTACCGTACGAACCTCGAAGACCACTACAGCGACCTCGCGCATCATTACAGTCGCAGTGGCAATGCCGCAAAGGCCGTAGAGTATCTCAGCCTGGCGGGACAGCAAGCGGTGCAGCGCTCGGCACATCCCGAGGCGATTACGCACTTGACGGCCGCCGTGGAGCTCCTGGGGACCTTCCCTGACACGAAAGCCCGAGCGCAGCAAGATCTCACGCTGCAAACGACCTTGGGGTCGGTGTTCCTCGCGGCAAAAGGGTATACGGCTCCAGAAGTCGAGCAGACGTACGCTCGTGCCCGGCAGCTGTGTCAGCAGTTAGACGATATCTCGCAGATCATCCCGGTGTTAGCGGGGCAGTGGTTGTTTTATGCTCTCCGGACTGAGCATCAGTTGGCGCGTGGATTGGCGGAGCAATGCCTGCATCTCAGCCAAGGGACACAAGACTCGGCTCATCTGGTGACGGCCCACTACATGCTCGGACAGAGTTTGTTGTGGTTGGGAGAAATTGGCCCGGCCCGGCGACACTTACAGCAGGGAAGTGGGCTGTACAACGCCGAGCAGCACCATGCGTTGGCGGCGCGCTATGGAGAAGACCCGGGGAGTGTGTGTTTGGCCTTTGAGGCACACGCCCTCTTCATATTGGGATATCCCGACCAAGCCCTCCAGAAGAATCGAGAGGCCATTACGCTGGCCCAGGAGCTGGGCGATTCCTTTACGCTTGCCCAAGCGTTGGCGCTCGCCGCCTACGTTCGTCTGTATCGGCGAGACGCACAGGCTGCGCAGGCGGAGGCGGAGAGGGCGATTGCGGCCTCACGGGAACACGAGTTCCCATTCTGGTTAGCATTCGCAACGATTCTCCGCGGAGGGACGCTGACCGAGCTGGGGGACCTCACGGAGGGTATTCTTCAGATGCATCAGGGGTTGGCGGACTACCGGGCTACGGGGGCAGGATGGTGCGTGCCTGATTTTCTCGCTCGCCTAGCGAAAGGCCTTGGAGAAGTCGGCCAAATCGAGGACGGGCTGATTCTCATAACCGAAGCACAAGCTTTGGTGGAGAAAAGCCAAGAGCGCTGGCATGAAGCGGATATCTATCGGATCAAAGGGGAGCTAACTCTTCAGTCCAAGGTCCAAAGTCTAAAGTCTAAAGTCGAAGAAGAAGCGGAAGAATGTTTCCAGAAAGCAATCGCCATCGCCCAGAAGCAGCAAGCCAAATCGCTCGAGCTGCGCGCTGTGATGAGCCTCGCGCGGCTGTGGCAGAGTCAAGGCAAGCTTGCCGACGCTCACAAGTTGTTGTCTGAGGTATACAACTGGTTCACGGAAGGGTTTGACACCAAGGACCTGCAAGAGGCGCAGGCGTTACTAGAGGAATTGAGCTAAAGTCGTGGCAAGGCATATATGGCAGAGCAGTCGTGGCAACCATATTGGGAACGTGCTGAGGAAAATTTACGGGCGGCGGAAACCCTATTGCATGGCGAACCACCGCTGCCCAATGCCGCGACCAGCCGGGCATACTATGCTACTTTTCACGGGGCCATTGCGTTGTTATTAGCCCGCACTAACTATCGCCCGACAGGGAATGAGTGGGCCCATGACCACGTGCAGGCTCAACTCAATATCCACGGCATTCGACGAAGGAAACTGCTAGAGGCGAAACATGCCCCCACGTTGCTCTACCTCTTGAATTATCGCCGCTCGGCTGATTATCTGCCGCGTGGCGTCTCACGGAAAAAAGCTGAGGAAGCCTTGAAGCTAGCGACAGGATTTCTGGCGGCGATTCATCTTTTGTTGGAGGAACACACATGAGACATGCAGCACTCCACACCTCAGAAGGACTTTCTCAAGCAGAACAGCAGGCCCTGCAGCAATATGCAGAAGCGCTGCGGCCTTGGGAAGTGCTCGACGTCACGCATACCCACGAAGGATACCTGGTCGTTGTCACGACTGCGGCATCCGATGAGGAGAAAGAAAGAAAGCTGTTGCGGAAGATGGCAAAGGTTGGCACGGAGATCTTGCTCGATACTGGCGTCTATATTCTCTTGGAACCCCAACATGAATAGTCAAGAGATCCATATGACTGTTGACGAGATGCTGTCTGAAGTTATTACCCTGCTGCAGAAAGAGGGGCGGGTCTCATACCGCTTGCTGAAGCGACGCTTCGCGCTAGACGACGATTACCTCGCAGATCTGAAAGTCGAACTCATCAAGGCCAAACGGCTAGCTGTGGACGAAGACGGGGAAGTGTTGGTGTGGGTCGGGGACCAGGGCAAAGGCGAAACGGCGAAACGGCGAAAGGGCGAAACGGGAGAAGACTCCGAACCCCGAACCCCGAACTCCGAACTTTCCCCAATAAGCTACACCCCGCAACACCTGGCGGACCGCATCCGTGCGGAACAAGCGGCAATGGAAGCTCGAGGTTCCTCTGAAGGCGAGCGCAAAACCATCACGGCGCTGTTTGCCGATCTCAAGGGTTCGACCGCCTTGATCGAAGGACTCGATCCTGAAGAAGCGCGAGCGATTATCGATCCCGCCTTGCAACTGATGATGGACGCCGTGCATCGCTATGAAGGCTATGTCGCCCAGGCGTTGGGAGACGGCATCTTTGCCTTGTTCGGTGCGCCCCTTGCCCATGAAGATCATCCGCAGCGGGCGTTGTATGCCGCACTGCGCATGCAAGAGGAGATGCGGCGCTATGCCGATGCCTTACGCGGCAAAGGCTATCCACCGCTGCCGATGCGCGTAGGCATTAACACCGGGGAAGTGGTGCTGCGCTCCATTCGCAAAGACGATCTGCATGCGGACTATGTGCCCGTCGGGCACTCTACTAATCTGGCGGCACGGATGGAACAATTGGCCGCGCCGGGCTCGATTCTTGTTACTGCCTATACGCACCGGCTGACCGATGGCTATTTTGCGTTCAAAGATTTGGGCCAGACACAGATCAAAGGGGTGGAAGAAGCCCTCAACATTTATGAAGTGCTCAGCGTCGGGCCGTTACGCACACGGCTGCAAGTCGCAGCCCGTCGAGGACTGACGCGGTTTGTCGGGCGTCAGAGCGAATTGGACCAGATGCAGCGGGCTCTTGAGCAAGCGAAGGCTGGGCACGGTCAAATCGTCGGCGTGATGGGCGAGCCCGGATTAGGGAAGTCGCGGTTGTTCTACGAGTTCAAACTCACCTCACAAGCTGGGTGCTTAGTATTGGAGGCGTACTCCGTCTCGCATGGCAAAGCCTCGCCGTATCTCCCAGTGATTGAGTTGCTCAAGAGCTACTTTGATATCCAAGCCCACGATGATGAACGTAAACGCCGGGAGAAGGTCGGTGGTAAAGTCTTGATGTTGGATCGGACATTAGAAGACACGCTGCCCTATCTCTTTGCGTTGCTCAACATTGAAGAACAACCCTCACCATTACAACAGATGGACCCGCAGATTCGGCGGCGGCGGACATTTGAAGCGCTCAAGAAGCTCTTTCTCAGAGAGAGTCTCAACCAGCCCCTGATCCTGATCTTTGAAGACTTGCACTGGATCGACAGTGAGACGCAAGGGTTTCTGGATGTGCTCAGCGAGAGTGTAGCTGGTGCTCCCATTTTGTTGCTGGTCAACTACCGCCCGGAGTATCGCTATGAGTGGGGGCAGAAGACCTATTACACGCAGGTACGATTGGCGCCATTCGGCAAAGCGGAAGCGGAAGAATTTCTGGATGTGTTGTTGGGCGACCTTCCATCCCCTCTCCCCGTTGGGGAGAGGGCTAGGGTGAGGGGGATGGACAACAACCTCCACGCCCTCAAACAGCTCATCCTCGACAAGACCGAAGGCACACCGTTCTTCATGGAAGAGATTGTTCAGGAATTAGTCGAACAAGGCGTGTTAGCTGTAGGGGCGACCGGTCGGTCGCCCCTACCAACCGATCTCCATCTGCCGACCACGGTGCAAGGGATCCTTGCCGCCCGCATTGACCGCTTAGCGCCGGACGAAAAAGTCTTACTCCAGCAACTCGCGGTCATCGGACGAGAGTTTCCGCTGAGCCTGATCCGTCAGGTCATTCCACAACCTGAAGACGAGCTTTATCGATTACTCTCCACACTTCAGTACAAAGAGTTTCTCTACGAACAGCCCGCGTTTCCCGAAGTGGAATACATATTTAAGCATGCGCTGACGCAGGAAGTCGCCTACAACTCGGTGCTCATTGAGCGCCGCAAAGCAATCCATGAGCGTACTGCCCAGGCGATCGAGGCGCTGTATCACTCAAAGTTAGAAGATCACTACAGCGAGTTGGCCCATCACTATAGTCGGAGTGGCAATGCCGCAAAGGCCGTGGAGTATCTCAGCCTGGCGGGACAGCAAGCGGC
>JAYVFX010000001.1:0-2325 GCA_043772795.1 Deltaproteobacteria bacterium | reverse complement strand
GACCCGGGCACGCACAACTTTCAAACCCTGGAGGATGGGAAGGAGGCCGAGGCTCCAGTCACTCAAGGTTTTCGTACGCTGTGGGATGGGGAGGGAGGGGAACGAGGTTAAATCGGCAGGGAGCAATCGAGGGATTGCCCCCTCACCAAGGGTTTTTAAAGAGGTCAATCGACCAAGCTTAAGATACCAGGGATCAAGGAATGTGAGATGAAGACGGGCGAAGAGCGAAACAAAGAGCCCGAGCCCGATACCCATAGCGATGCGAACTAACGTCTCACGAAAGTACACGACCTGCAAAAGTGTTTTGCCAATTACCGCTCCAATGATAAGTCCGACGATCGTTGTCCCGATCTGACCCATAGTGAGTACCGGAACAGTAGCCCAGTGCCAACAAGCCCAGAGAAATCCGAGGATAAACAGAGCAGCCCCCACAAAACCTCCAATCTGGAAGTGACGCGGAGCGAGACGCCACACTTTGAGGAACAACTCAGAGGATACCCCCAGGAATGATTTGAGTTCCGCTGCTCCCTCTCGCCGTTTCATGGCCTCTTCAATCGCGAGAAAGTCCCATGGCTCAGACACTGGTGGCGTAGAGGAGCTTTGGAGGTTCTGGGGAAACTCATGCTCGGTCATGCGGTAGCCGCTGGTCATCAACGCATACGCTTCAATGTCTGAAAACGAATCGAGGTCGGTGCGAATAGCCGACAGCAGTTCTTGCACGTCTTTACGGATACCGTAGGAGGTCAGGAGTCCATCGGGCTCGGAGCGAGAGGTATCATCAATGGCATCTTGCGGGTCCTCGCAGTCAATCCAACTAATCGATTTGCTCGGCAAGTCCTTCTTGAGATGAACGAACATCAAGCCGCGTAAGAGCGACGCACGTTTACGAGCGTCAAGTTCACGGTACTGGGCTTCGCGGACGCGAGCTTGAGTGATGGAGCTTGAGCGTAGAGGTGAGCCAAGAATGCCGTTACTCGGCTCTGCTTGGGTCCCCATTTGTCCACTGGCGTCGCTCACCAACAGAACCGTGCAACCTTGCTCAAGGAGACTGGCGACGCCCTGGTTGTCATAGACGCCACCATCGACCAACCGAACCGTGCGGTCTCCGTACAAGTTAGGAAACGTGATGAGATCGAAAACGCCGGGGACACAGGCCGACGCTGCGACTGCATGACCCAGGCGAACCTTTGTCCCATACGTTTGTGGGGCCTTCTCTTGCAGATACGCAAGTGGTGCTTCATCGTAGTACATGCGGCGAAGACGTTCATTGCTATCGATTGCTGTCGTAATAACCGACGAAGGTTCGCCCATCCAGGTTGCGGTAAACTGCCAGTTATGACCAGTGTTCAAGGAGGTAGCGTTAAGAATGAGCATCGGGACTTTCGCGGCTCGTCGCCAGTTGTCACTCTTAGGTGCAAAGTTTTCCGGTTCTCCCGCGGGACGGATGAGCAAGTCATCCATATAGCGAGGTTTGGTGCCATTGCCATCGTCCACTTTCGAGAAAATTTTCTCTTCGTACAGCTCACCTGCACGTTCAGTGCGAGAGTAGAGGTTGGGACGAATGATCATCTTCGCATTTGCCTTAAAGTCTGCAAGCAAACGCACACGAATGTTGCTTTGCACGCCAGCAAGGAAGTCCTTCTGGAGATTTTTTACAATCGAGACGTAATCTGCGCGCGTGATCTGGACATCTTCTTTCCTCTGCAGCGGTTCTTGTTCCTCCTTGGAGTTTTGTTGTCTCTGCAGCAGCTTTTTCACTTCAAGATAGTAATGCGCACCGATGATCGAGCCACCAGAGACACAAGAAAGGACTTCGACGTGACGTAACATGTCCAGCTCAGCCAGTCGTGCCAGGACGCCGATGTGAAAAAGCGAGGCACGAAAACCACCGCCAGAGAGTGCAAGACCGACTTTGCCGAGGAAAATTCCCTGAATTCCGCTCGCATATTCTGCACCGAGAAAATCGCGCAGCACTTTCCAGGCAGGTGTGTCTTCCAGTGATTCTGTTGTCCCTCCTGCTTGCAGATGGGCAAGTGCAGCAAGCTGTCGCGCGGTGGATTCACGCTCCCACTCCGTCACCTTTGCCTTTGCGAGTCCTTGCTTCAGCCAATCCCGAGCGTTGTTGTAGTTCGTCTCGTCATCAACATAGGGCCCAAGCCCGAAATGGGCTTCAGCGACCGTTGCAAAAAACCACCACTCCTGATTCAACCATTCCTGGCCTGCTTGCTTTGCTAGGGGTGGAAGCGTTGCGATGATTTCTTCGCGAATATCCTTGGCCTTCTGTTTGCGACTGACTGGCAATTCCGAAACGAGTCCAGTTTTTTT